>CALPOS020000271.1 GCA_943325255.2 Sphingobacterium thalpophilum | reverse complement strand
TTAAGGCCATCCAATAGCGCTCTTCAAAATCTTTTCCTGTACCAAAGAATGGCTGCGTATCGGTTTTATGCGCGTTAATTACTGCGTTAATACGTCCTATTAATGTATATATAATCTCTTTTGACTTATACAAGTGTTTGGTACCGCGAACCACTTCAAGCAATTTTACTACTTGATCTTTTGCTTCGACCTTCGATTTTGGGTTTCGAACATTATCATCCATATCCGCGCCATCACCATTTTCACTATCGAATTCCTCTCCGAAATAATGCAATAGAAACTTACGTCGAGAAATCGAAGTCTCTGCATAAGCAACTACTTCTTGTAATAGCGCAAAACCAATTTCTTGTTCAGCAACTGGTTTCCCTGACATAAATTTCTCTAGTTTTTCCACATCTTTGTAGGAATAGTAGGCCATACAGTAACCTTCTCCTCCATCACGACCAGCGCGACCCGTTTCTTGATAGTAACTTTCTAAGGATTTTGGAATATCATGATGGATCACAAAGCGCACGTCGGGCTTGTCAATACCCATCCCGAAGGCAATCGTCGCAACAACGACGTCTACATCTTCCATCAAAAACATATCTTGATGTTTGGCTCTGGTTTTGGCATCTAAACCAGCGTGGTACGGAACTGCACTAATCCCATTTACTTGCAATACTTCCGCAATGGCTTCTACTTTCTTTCTACTCAAGCAATAGATAATACCCGATTTCCCTTTGTGCTGTTTGATAAATCGGATGATATCCGACTCAATATTTTTGGTCTTCGTACGTACTTCATAAAATAGATTGGGTCGATTAAAAGAAGCTTTGAAGGTGGTGGCATCAGACATGTCAAGATTCTTTAAAATATCTTCTTGCACTTTGGGAGTTGCAGTTGCCGTTAGTCCAATTACTGGAACATCACCTAATTGTTTGATGATACTGCGCAAGTTTCTGTATTCTGGACGGAAATCGTGTCCCCATTCCGAAATACAGTGCGCCTCATCAATGGCAACAAATGATATGGGCACCGTTTGAAGAAAAGCCACATACTCCTCTTTGGTCAAAGATTCTGGAGCAACATATAATAATTTCGTTATTCCTTGGGTAATGTCTTTTTTAACTTGACTAATTTCAGTTTTTGTAAGGGAAGAATTTAAGACGTGCGCAATACCGTTTTCTGAAGATACACTTCTTATCGCGTCCACCTGGTTTTTCATTAAGGCGATTAAAGGCGAAACAACGATTGCGGTTCCATTTTGAACCAAAGAGGGCAATTGGTAACAAAGCGACTTTCCACCTCCCGTTGGCATAATAACGAAGGTGTTTTTTTTATCTAGTATGCTTTTAATGACTTGTTCTTGTAAACCTTTAAACTGGTTGAAACCAAAATACTTTTTCAGTTCTTTGTGTATGTCAATTTCGTTTGAATTCATTCTGTGCTATTGGTATTTTATATAAATTTGCATCACATAAAGATACAACTTTCTTTTACACGTACAAATTTTATATCATTGAGTTTTGATTACAAAAGAAAATATACTCTCGACCGCCAAAAAAGCCATACTTTCCGAAAGCGAGTCCATAAAAAAATTAGTAGATTATCTCGATACGCAATTTGTTGATGCTGTTGAAATGATATTTAATACCAAAGGCAGATTGGTCATTACTGGTATCGGCAAGAGCGCCATCATCGCTCAAAAGATCGTAGCTACTTTAAATTCGACAGGAACACCATCTTTATTCCTTCATGCATCAGAAGCGATTCACGGCGATTTAGGAATGATTGCTAAAGAAGATGTAATTATCTGTATTTCTAAGAGCGGGAATAGTCCAGAAATCAAAGTCCTAGTCCCTTTTTTAAAGAACTATGGTCATGCTTTAATCGCCATCACAGGAAACATGACCTCTTACCTAGCAAAGTCTTCCGACTTGGTATTAAATACAACAGTAGACGTGGAAGCTTGTCCAAATAACTTAGCACCAACCAATAGCACCACAGCGCAACTCGTCATGGGTGACGCCTTGGCAGTTTGCTTGATGGAATTACGCGATTTCAAAGCATCTGATTTTGCTAAATATCATCCTGGCGGCGCACTAGGAAAAAAATTATTACTTCGAGTTAAAGATATGCTTGAAAACGCACTCAAACCAACTGTTTCTCCTGATACACCAATTAAAAAAGTTATTTTTGAAATATCTGAAAAACGATTGGGTGTGACCGCTGTAGTAGATAACAATAAAGTTGTCGGAATTATTACAGATGGCGATATCAGAAGAATGCTCAACAATCATGATACTATTGCTGGAATAACAGCGCAAGAGATCATGACTAAAAACCCAAAGACCATTACTTCGTCAAGTATGGTGATTGATGCCTTCCATTTGATGGAGGATTTTTCCATTACCCAATTGGTCGTAGTCGACGAAGGGGAATTTAAAGGCATACTGCATATCCATGACATTCTAAAAGAAGGCATCATATAATGGCAAAGAAAAACCTCAACGAGATGTCGTTTTTAGACCATTTGGAAGAATTGAGATGGTTGTTAGTGCGAAGCACAATTGCGATTGTATTGATGGGGGCAGTTGCGTTCTTTCTGAGCGATTACGTTTTTGACACAATTATATTCGGACCAACGCATCCTGATTTTATTACGTATCGTTTTTTTTGTGAATTGTCGCATTACGTGGGATTTAAAGATAGTATTTGCGTAGAAAGTTTCTCCTTTATTATTCAAAACACGAGTATGGAAGGTCAAGTCAATATATTGGTTTGGATTTGTATCACTGCCGGATTCATTCTTGCCTTTCCCTACATATTATATTTATTGTGGAGATTCATCAGTCCAGCGCTCTACGAAAAAGAACGTAAAAATGCCAAGCTATTTATTTTCGTAGCCTCACTTTTGTTCTTTCTTGGCGTTTTATTTGGTTATTTTATTGTAATTCCTATGTCAGTCAACTTTTTCGCCACCTTTAAAGTAAGTGAAGTTGTAAAAAACCAATTCAGTTTAGATTCCTACATCGGA
>CALPOS020000270.1 GCA_943325255.2 Sphingobacterium thalpophilum | reverse complement strand
TTGGAACGAATTGATGACCGGTTTGAAAAAAGCAAAGGAAGTAGATTTGGTTGTGTCCTTGAATGACTTAAAGAAATTAGAAAAAGATACGATTGCTCAAAAATTTCAATTGGTTTCTTTAATCGATTCCACTCAAACCAATCGATTGGAGTATCTCAAAGAAGTAAAAAAAGAGTTGTTTGAAAGGTTGCCATTCTATGAAGGATTGCTTTTTAACAAGGAATCTGGCAGCATTCGTTCGGCAGTTTACTTGAAAAAAAGCATTGTCAATACCGAAGCAAGAAAAACGTTTATTCTTGAAAATCTTGTTCCTAAAGTAGAAAAGTTTGAAAAAGAAACGGGTATTGACCTGCGTGTTTCCGGCATGCCTTATATCCGAACCATCAATGCAGAAAACATGAAAGGTGAGATTGGCCTTTTTATCGGTGCTGCTTTGTTTATCACCTCTTTTATCTTCTTCCTTTTTTTTCGATCGTTTCGCGCCACTTTTATCTCAATAAGTATTTTACTATTGGGTGTTGTTTGGTCGTTTGGAACCTTGGGATTCTTTCACTACAAAATAACAATCCTGACAGCTATTATTCCACCTTTGATTATTGTCATTGGAATCTGTAACTGTATTTTCCTCATCAATAAATACCAACAGGAAATCAAGATTCATAAGAATCAAGCCAAAGCATTGCAGCGTGTGATTTCAAAAATTGGCGTCTCTACTTTGATGACTAATCTTACTACAGCTGTTGGTTTTGCTACATTTATGATCACCAATAATGACTTACTGTATGAATTTGGGTTGGTGACTGCAATTAACGTCATGACGGTTTATTTATTGACCTTGTGTATCGTTCCTATTGTATACAGTTATATGCCATTGCCGAAGGAAAAGCACTTATATCATTTGAGTAAGAACTACATTTCAGCGCTATTAAGTTGGGTTGAACATTTAGTGAAGTACAAACGCACTAGAATATACATCATCTACGCACTATTGATGGTTTTTAGCGTTATCGGTGTGACGCAAATGAAAGTGTCGGGTAGTTTAATTGGCGAAATGCCAAAAAGCGCCTCCTTTTTTAAAGATATTCTATTCTACGAAAAGGAATTTCACGGTGTAATGCCTTTAGAAATCATGATTGACACGCGCCGCAAAAAAGGTGTGATGAAACTATCGACCATGAAGAAAATGGACGAATTACAAAAGACTGTTGCTGAAATCCCGGAACTTTCTCCAGCGGTTTCTGTGGTGAATTTGGTGAAGTATTCGAAGCAAGCATTTTATAATGGCAATCCTGATTTTTATGAATTGCCGAACTCACAAGAACAAGCTTTTATACTTTCCTACGCCAAAAACGCAACGAAGAACACCAAAGACAATTTGATGAAAAGCTATGTCGACAAGACGGGTCAATATGCCCGAATTACGACCTTTATGAAAGATATCGGCACGGAGGAAATGGCTAGAGTTGAGCATCAATTACAATCAAAAATTGACGAGTTGTTTCCAAAAGATCGTTACACTGTAACCCTTACAGGAAAAGCACTGGTGTTTCAAAAAGGAACTTCCTATTTGATTGACAATCTCATTATCTCGCTCATTTTCGCTATACTCGTGATCGCCGCTTTGATGGCCTATTTGTTCCGATCTTTTAAAATGGTTATGGCTTCGGTCATTACTAATGTGCTGCCATTGTGCATTACATCCGGATTGATGGGCTATTTTGGAATTCCTTTGAAGCCATCGACGATTTTGGTTTTTAGTATTGCGTTCGGAATTTCTGTCGACAATGCGATTCAATTTATGGCAAAATACCGTCATGATTTAATTAAGAATAATGGCCTCGTTAGTAAATCTGTAATTAGTTCGATTCGTGAAACGGGTATCAGTACTTTTTATACTTCGGTGGTACTGATCTTTGGTTTTGCCATTTTTACCTTATCTAGTTTTGTTGGTACAATTGCATTGGGTGGCTTAATATCTTGTACTTTGCTTTTTGCTATGTTTGCTAATTTATTGGTATTACCTGCACTTGTACTAACATTCGAAAAGAAGAAAGCACTGCAAGAAGTAGAAGAAAAAAAGCATAAGAACTCGTGACACGAATTGAAAACAGGAACCCTAGCCCCGATTGAAACGTTATCCTTTTGTGGCGTTGTTCGCCGCAAAAGATATAGTGGAAAGCGGGAATAGCTTCTAAAAATTACACCAATTCAATTATATTTGCATTCGATTTTGCGCTGGGAAACCAAAAATCGAATGATCTAAAAATTCAAAAAATGAAACACACAAAAGTTAAGAACTTACTAGAAAGTAGTGCAACAATTGCGCAAGTAAACGCCAAAGGATGGGTAAGAACTTTTAGAAACAATCAATTTATTGCGTTGAATGACGGTTCAACAATCAACAATATTCAATGTGTCGTAGACTTTGAAAACACGCCTGAAGAAACTTTGAAAAGAATCACCACTGGCGCTGCCATTTCAGTTACTGGCGCTTTGGTTGAAAGTCAAGGTGCTGGTCAAAAATATGAGATTCAAGTTTCGAAATTAGATATTTTGGGCGATTCGGATGCAGAGAAATTTCCGATGCAACCAAAGAAACACTCGTTAGAATTCTTACGGGAAAATGCGCATCTTAGAGTTCGAACGAATGCTTTTGGAGCCATTATGCGCGTGCGTTCGGTGTTGTCTTTTGCAGTGCATCAATATTTTCAGGAAAGAGGTTTCGTGTATGTTAATACCCCGATTATCACTGGTTCGGATGCAGAAGGCGCAGGTGAAATGTTTAGAGTGACTGCCTTACCTTTTGATGCAACGCCACGAAATGACGAAGGAAAAGTTAATTTTAAAGAAGATTTCTTCGGGAAAGAAACCAACCTTACTGTTTCTGGGCAATTGGAAGCAGAGACTTTTGCCATGGCGTTGGGTCAAGTATATACCTTCGGACCTACTTTTAGAGCAGAAAACTCCAATACATCCCGTCACTTAGCAGAATTTTGGATGATCGAGCCGGAAGTTGCTTTTAACG
>CALPOS020000269.1 GCA_943325255.2 Sphingobacterium thalpophilum | reverse complement strand
TCAAAAAATAAACACTGTATTTGACATGCATTCTTTTCATTTAAATGAAGAGCAATACATCAATAAACATAGAACGCATCATAAGTATGTGGATTTATTTAGAAAGATATCTGGCAAAACTAATTTCTTAGAAGATATCTATTTCACCGATATTATCAAATGTGCATTTTCTTCAGATAAAGCAATAAAATCTAATTCTTGTTTGTGTAGTAAAGACATTTTTCGTGAAATTGACTTCGTGAAACCAAAATCTATTATTTTAATGGGAACACAAGCTAAAAGTGTTTTCACAGAACTCATGAATCAAAATAAAAGAGAAATGAAACTTATTCAGGAGACCTCAACTCAAATTAATAGTAAACAATCTATTAAGTTTTTTCATATGAAAACAGATTGTTTTGATGTGTTTTTCATGCCTCATTTTGCGGGAAACCTTCATATTTCTGAGATGTTTAAAAGTGATTTTTTAAATTTTAAGGATACTTGCTGTTCCTATATAAATAAATCAATTACTTAATTTTAGTCTGGTTTAAAATCAAAGAGATTCTTCTAGTAAATAATGTCACAATAGAAGCAAAAAATATCAAAAGCCATTTCGGTTTAGGACTACAATTTGAGAATAAATAATGCCTCTAGGTGGTTTCGAAATAAAAAATGAATTACGCTCAACGGGTTTAAGTAAGTACTATTCTTTAAAAAAATTACAACAACAATAAAAACCCACCCACACTAGCAAAGACAATTAAGATAAAGTCTTTGGGATGCAATTTTTCTTTAAAAAAGTAAAGTCCAACTGCTACTGTGATAAGTTCAAATAGTAGTCCGATCAGAATATTCAAACTCACTGGAAATTGGGTGAGTGTAAAATTACTTAACAAAGTGCCGCCTGCAACTAGAAAGCCCATTAGCAAACAAAACAAGGAACTGCGCCGATCTACTTTTGGAGGGTACAGCCTTTTTTCTTTGAAAATAAGCAACCCAACGCAAGAAATCAAAACACATATTTCTAAAATAATACTAAAGGAAAGTACACCGAATTTTTTTATTGGAATAAGATACAACACAAAAGAAATCCCCCAAAAGAGACAAAATAATAGCACTAGAACAACTTCTTTAGACATCTGGAACTGCCTTAATTTCTCTTTTTGATGCACTAATAGTCCTACTATAATTAACACTAAAGCACTGTATTTTAAATTACTTAATGTTTCATCATAAACAATCAAAGATGTTAAAAATGAAAATGCTGAAGCAATCACAACTAGTGGTGCTGCAATACTGTACCTTCCAACTTGTAATGCAGTTGTATAAAAATAAAGACCCCAAAAGCTAAATAAACATATTGAGATGCAAATTATCCAGTCCTTTACACCAATTATTGTATTGTCTAGTGGCTTAAAAAAATCAATTCGAAAAAAATTTAATATTAATGCGATTGCAGAAATAAAAAATAAGGTAGCAATAACTCTGAAGAAAATAAAATGATAATTCTTTCTTTCCCCAATCAATATTTTTTTCCAGATAATTCCCGAACCTAAAAAGAATAACGAGGAAAGAATTTTTAGAAAAATAGAGGTTTTGAATTCAAGCATACTAATTTATCAAATGGCATTGAGAAAAAAACTTAAACTTGCTAATCATTCAGCATACTCCACAACTTATCCTTCAACTCCGTCAAACCTTGTTGTGCGACCGATGAAATAAACAAATAAGGAATATTCTTGAAATCTTTATCCAACTGAATTTTCAACTCCGCTTTCAATTCGTCATCCAACATATCACATTTCGAAATCACCAACATGCGTTCTTTGTCTAGCATTTCTGGATTGTATTTCGTGAGTTCATTCACCAAAATATCATACTCGGCTTTGATATCCGGTGTATCCACAGGAACCAAAAACAACAAAGTCGAATTACGTTCGATGTGACGTAAAAAATAATGTCCCAGCCCTTTCCCTTCCGCAGCACCTTCAATAATTCCAGGAATATCGGCAATCACAAACGACTGAAAATCTCTGTAGGCAACAATACCCAAATTGGGTTTCAAAGTTGTAAACGGATAATCCGCAATTTTAGGTTTCGCTGATGTCAACACCGACAACAACGTCGATTTTCCCGCATTTGGAAAACCGACCAAACCAACATCAGCTAGTACTTTCAACTCTAAAATCATGTCAACCTCTTGCGCAGGTAAACCAGGCTGAGAATATCGAGGCGTTTGATTGGTGGAACTTCTAAAATGCCAGTTGCCTAATCCACCTTTTCCGCCTTGTGCAACAATTCGTTTTTCACCATCTTCTGTAATCTCAAAAAGAATTTCATTGGTTTCTTTATCGCGAACAACGGTTCCTAAAGGCACTTCGATAAATTTATCTTCGCCATCAGCTCCCGTGCTTCTGTCACCACCACCATCTCCACCGTGACCGGCTTTTACATGTCGGGCAAACTTGAGATGAAATAGTGTCCACAGACTTTTATTACCAACTAAATATACGTGACCGCCACGTCCGCCATCGCCACCATCTGGACCGCCTTTTTCAATAAATTTTTCGCGATGCAAATGCGTCGATCCTTTTCCTCCTTTTCCGGAAGAAACATATATTTTTACGTAGTCTACGAAGTTACCCTCTGTCATAATTTTAGTTGTTGGTTGATAGTTGTTGGTTGATGGCGCTTTCTATCAACCATCAACCAACAACCATCAACTATTTAATCCCTCAAGGATTTCACCATCACTTTATCGATCTTAACGCCATCCATATCGATGACTTCCAATTCAAATTTTTGCCATATCAACTTTTCACCCTGTTTTGGAATGCGAGACAATTCGGTCATGATCAAACCGCTTACGGTATTCACTTCATAGTCATTCGTCAATTCATCTAAATCGAAATAGGTCAAAAAATCGTGCAAGGAATAATGACCATCGACCAACCATGTACCATCTTCACGTGCCACCAATTGAAAATCTTCTTTATAAAAGTCAGCCGCATCACCAACTAGCGCTTCTAAAATATCATTCAACGTAATCACACCCTGAAAAACACCGTA
>CALPOS020000268.1 GCA_943325255.2 Sphingobacterium thalpophilum | reverse complement strand
TTGCTTCATCATCGACATGCCCATAACTTTGATTTCTCGAAGCTGCTTGTTGCTTGAGGTTGTTTTCGAAGTCAACTCGATAGGAGCACCTTGAATAGTTCCCGATGAAATTGTATACAGCGATTTTACGGTTCGCAGTACTTTTTCGCCGCCGATGGCATTGATATACTTATCCAGAACAGTCTTGGCTGTTACTTCTTTTGGGATGGTGATTTTATAATTGGGTTTCTCCGTTGCATTACAGTATTTATCAAAATAAAATATCGGAATCTTCAGTTTTTCAAGTGCAGGTAAAATATCAGCACCTTTTCCGACAACGACAATTCGTTCTTGATCAGGTAAAATATATTTATTGACAACGCGCATAATATCATCAGCAGTAACCGCATTAATTTTTGCAATGTATTTTTCATAGAAATCTTCAGGCAGCCCTTGCGTTTTTATTTCTAATGCATAACCTGCAACGGTTTCTGGTTTCTCTATATCCATTACAAACTGACCGATATAGCTCGCTTTAACATTTTGCAATACTTTTGAATCTACTTTTTCGGTTCGGATTCGTTTGATCTCTTTTAGCATTTCTACAATAGCGCTATCGGTAACGGCATTTCGCACTTGTGTAAAGGCAATAAATCTCGAAATATATCTGCTGTCACCAATTCGTGAACCTGCATTATAAGTCCAGGCGTTCTTTTCTCTTAAATTCGACATCAAATAGCTATTATAATCTCCGCCTAAAATTTGATTGGCTAATATGGCGGCAAAATAATCCGGATCTTTCATCTTTAAAGTACAAAGATTCATCACGGAGATTTCAGATTGTACAGCGTTTGGCATGTCCACGAAATTAATTTGCGTGTACTGCACATCTTTAGCATGGGAATAACTCAAATTAGGGGCTATTGCTTTTGGCCATGGTTCAAATAATGTTTCGATTTGCGTTTTTATGGTTTCAAAATTAATATCACCCATGACCACTAAGTAGGCGTTGTCAGGAACAAAATAGGTGTTGTAATTTAGTGTAACATCCTCTAAAGTAATATTGGCAATGCTTGATTCTGTCAGATATTCGCCAAACGGATGGTTTTTGCCATACGATAGAATATTTTCTACGCGGCGAGCAACAGTCGGTACGCTTTTCTCAGTGACCTTCAGACTTTCTATTAACTTTGTTTTTTCCTTATCTAATTCTGAGTTTGTAAAAACAGTATGTAAGGCGCCTTCTGCCATAAGTTCTAGAATTCGCTGTGAATATTTTGATAATCCGCTAGCGTAAGCGCCTCTATTACTAAAACTAATGGATGCTCCTAAGAAATCGACTTCTTCGTTAAAGTGCTCTTTTGAAATTTTTTCTGACCCACTTCCAATCAGCGAACTGGTTAGGTCAGACACCCCTTTTTTCCCGCCTTCGAAATAGGGCGCATTGTCGATGGAAAGGCTGTAGGCTACTCTTGGTAATTTGTGATTTTCGACCACAAGTACTTTTAATCCGTTTTTTAGGATAAATGATTGTGGTTGTCCAATATTCACTTGCGGCGCAGGGCCTGGTTTTGGTTGCGTATTATTTTGTGCCTGAATCGAACTTATCAGAAAAATACTCGAGAGAATAAGAAATATGTTTTTCATAACATTAAGATTAGTTTTGCTTTTGACCTTGAGATGGAACATAGTCTAAAAGTAGTCGTTGGTTTGAGTTTAAGTATGTTTTTGCCGCATTTCTAATATCTTCTCGTGTTATTGAAAGATAGTTTTTGATATTGGTGTTGATCAAATTGACATCGCCGTAAAGCAAATAATAAGTTGCTAGATTTTCGGCGATGCCTTCAACGGTTGCATTGTTGTTTACAAAATCATTTTCAATTTTGTTTTGTAATTTCTGAAAATCTCTTTCTGAGATTAAGTCGGTTTGAAGTTTAAGAATTTCTTCATCAATTTCTTTCAGAATGGAAGCAGTGGTATTTTCTCCTAATGGTAATCCGTACAGAATATACATTCCATAGTCTTCTTGTTGCATGGTATACGCGCCGACTTGAAGCGCCATTTTTTTGTCGTCGACAATTTTTTTGTATAGAATGGAACTTTTACCCTCACTTAATAAAGTAGAGATTAATTCTAGTATTCTCGCATCTTTTGATTTCATTGAAGGAACTCGATAAGCGGCAACGATCGCTTGAATTTGAACGTTGGGATCTTCAAAAGTGGCCTGTAATGTTTTTGCAATAGGCTCTTCATTTATCGAAATTTTTTCAACTGCAGGTGCTTTTTTTACTGGATTGAAATATTTCTTGATCCAAGTCGTGGCTTGAGCAGTTTCAAAATTTCCAGCGACCACTAATACGGCATTGTTAGGCACATAGAATTTTTTGTTGAATGCTTTAAATTCTTCTAAAGTCGCGGCATCGATATGTTCCATTTTTCCGTCGATATCCCAGCGATAAGGATGTTTAATAAAGAGATTTTCTTTTACTACTTTAATGACATTCCCGTAAGGTTGGTTGTCGACTTTGAGTCGTTTTTCTTCTTTAACCACCTCTTTTTGTGTGTCTACTCCAATTTGATTGATCACGGGATGCAACATGCGTTCGGCTTCCATCCAAATGGCTAATTCGAGGTTGTTTGAAGGGAAGACTTCATAATAATAAGTTCGGTCTACAGAAGTATTTGCGTTATTGGTGCCGCCATTTCCAGAGACAATTTTCATCCATTCGCCTCGGCCTATATTCTCTGTTCCTTCGAATAAGAGATGTTCGAAGAAATGCGCAAAGCCTGTTCGATTTGGGTTTTCGTTTTTGGTGCCGACATGATACATGACAGAAGTAATGATGACGGGAGCCGATTTGTCTTGGTGCAATATCACATGAAGGCCATTGTCTAAAGTGAATTCTTCAAAAGCTACTTTTTGCGCGGATGATAGATGGGCAAAGGCTAAAGTAAATAAAGCGAATAGCGTATTCTTCATAGAAATGAAATTAAAGTGCTTTTTGATAGCGGTTTTTTAAATTGTGTTACGCCAAAAGTAAGTTTTTTTGATAAGGGTGGAAAGTTCAAAGTAAATT
>CALPOS020000267.1 GCA_943325255.2 Sphingobacterium thalpophilum | reverse complement strand
ACAGAAAATACCATCAAAACGATTTGACCTTCTCGGCCACGTATGCTTTCTCAGAAAACTTCATGTTGCCATTATCGCACGATGAAGTCGTATACGGAAAGAAATCCATCGCAGGAAGAATGCCAGGAGATGAATGGCAAAAATTCGCCAATTTACGATTGTTATACGGTTATATGTTTACACATCCTGGAACTAAGCTCTTGTTTATGGGCGCCGAATTCGGACAAAGTGGGGAGTGGAATTTTGAAGGCAGTTTAGAATGGTATTTATTACAATTCGGCTATCACGAAGGCATCAAAAAAGAAATTACAGATTTGAATGCCTTGTATAAAAACAATCCAGCGTTGCACGAAAAGCAATTCAGTCCAGAAGGTTTCGAATGGATTAATTATTCGGACCATCAAAATGCCGTAATGTCTTATATTCGAAAAGGCAATAACCCGAAAGAGGATTTGATTGTGGTATGCAACTTTACGCCAGTCGTGCGTGAGCAATATCGCATCGGTCTGCCTAAAAAAGGAAAACTGACGCAAATATTCAATTCTGATGATACACAGTATGGCGGAAGCGGGGTTACCAATTCAAGATCAGTAAAAATCGAAACAGAATCGTGGAACGGTCGTGAATTTTCAATCGCAGTAACTTTGCCACCTTTAAGCGTGGTAGTTTTTAAAATGGGGTAATTTGAACAACTTGAAATGAATCAAAATTGTTGAAACCTAAATTCCGAAATCTGCATAACAGTCGTACTTGTTGTGTGGCTTATTCAATGTTACCACACGCCATGCTATGTCTTCAAAAGCTGTTTCTAATTCTGGTTTCTCAATCATTAGTCGATTTACTACTCAGCGGTTAGGCTTCATTTTTATGATATGTGGGAGACACTTTTTGAGCGAGTCAATGACGAAAACGTTTGCGTGAAAAATACCAAAATTCACTTCAAAATATTTCCAATTTTTGTAAGTTTGAAATCTTTGCGACTCGCCCAATCAGTTACATTAAACCTAATAAGAAATCATGATTACAAATACCGAATTAGAATACAAAGGCGATTTATATCCATCCAATATTGTTGAGTTTAAGAAAGATGTTGATAGTGTTTATTTCTACACAGACAATAGCGTAATTCTAAAAATTACTGTTCTCAGAGACAGTTTAATTCGTTTCAGATACACTACCAAAGGGTATTTTAGTAAAGATTTTTCCTATGCCATTGACAAAACGCAGTCGCATGGTTATAATTTTCTGGAAGTAACAGAAGAAAAGACCTGTTATAAAATTAAGACCAGTAAAGTCGTTTGCTCTATTGATAAAATAGACTTACGTGTTGCGATTCACGATCTCGAAGGCACTTGTATTTTAGAAGATGAATTGGGTTTTCATTGGGAAGAGAGTTATCATTATGGTGGGAATATTGTCAAAATGAGCAAAGCTTCGAAAGAAGGAGAGTGCTTTTACGGCATGGGGGATAAAGCCTCACACGCCAATCTTAAAGGGAAACGGGTAGAAAATTGGGCAACCGATCAATACGCTTTTAGTAAAGACCAAGAACCATTATATAAAGTAGTTCCTTTCTATATTGGGCTGCACCACAAACATGCTTATGGCGTCTTCTTCGACAATACGTTCAAGACGACTTTCGATTTTTGTCACGAAAAAAGAAACGTAACCAGTTTTTGGGCTGACGGTGGCGAAATGAATTACTATTTTATCTACGGTCCACAGATGCAAGACGTGGTAACCACATATACGCATCTTACCGGAAAACCAGAAATGCCGCCACTTTGGGCTTTAGGATATCACCAATGCAAATGGAGTTATTATCCGGAGAGTAAAGTAAAAGAAGTAACTTCTAAATTCCGTGAATTGAAAATTCCTTGCGATGCAATTTACCTCGACATCGATTATATGGAAGGTTTCCGTTGTTTTACTTGGAACAAAGAATATTTCCCAGACCCGAAACGAATGGTGGCAGAATTGGCGGATGATGGATTCAAAACCGTGGTTATCATCGATCCTGGAATTAAAATCGATAAAGAATACTGGGTTTATAAAGAAGCTTTAGAAAAAGACTATTTCTGCAAAAGAGCCGATGGTCCGTATATGAAAGGAAAAGTTTGGCCAGGCGAATGTAACTTCCCTGATTATACCAATCCAGAAGTGCGCGAATGGTGGGCAGGATTGTTTAAAGAACTGATCTCTGACTTTGGTGTAAAAGGCGTTTGGAACGATATGAACGAACCTGCCGTGATGGAAGTTCCTGGAAAAACTTTTCCGATGGATGTTCGTCACGATTACGACGGAAATCCATGCAGCCACAGAAAAGCACATAATATTTACGGAACACAAATGGCACGAGCTACCTACGAAGGCGTGAAGCAATTTGCGTATCCAAAACGTCCGTTTATTATTACACGTTCGGCGTATTCCGGTGCACAACGTTACTCGTCATCATGGACCGGCGACAACGTAGCAAGTTGGGAACATTTGTGGATTGCGAATATTCAAATGCAGCGAATGTCGATTTCTGGAATGGGATTCACAGGATCTGATATTGGTGGATTTGCCGAGCAACCATCTGGAGAATTATACGCACGTTGGATTCAATTGGGTGTATTCCATCCTTTTTGTAGAACCCATTCTTCCGGCGATCACGGTGATCAAGAACCTTGGTCGTTTGATATTGATGTCATCAACATTACGCGAAAATTTGTCGAATTGCGCTATCAATTGTTGCCTTATTTGTATACCATGTTTTGGGAATACATCAACGATGGTGTGCCGATGTTGAAACCACTTTTCTACTTTGATCAAGAGGATGCGCAAACCCATTATCGTACCGACGAATTTATCTTTGGAAATCAAATTTTGGTGTGTCCAATTTTAGAGCCGAATGCACAAGGTCGACGCATGTATTTGCCAGTCGGAAATTGGTACAACTTCTGGACAGACGAATTAATTTCTGGTCGCAAAGAACTTTGGGTGAAAACCGATTATGATCAAATTCCGATTTTTGTCAAAGAGGGTGCGATTATTCCGAAATATCCAGTGCAACAGTT
>CALPOS020000266.1 GCA_943325255.2 Sphingobacterium thalpophilum | reverse complement strand
TATTTCTTTCGTAAATTCATGGGAAGAATTGGAAGCTAAATATTGAAACAATGGTTTGTATTGAACCAAATCAGGAGCAATTTCAGAGGAAGTAAAATACTTCTTTAATGCCATTTCTTCTACAATAGAAGTCTGTCCTTCAAAATACTTGGTAACTAATAATGCTATTTTATCCGATTCCATAAAGGTGTGTTTTAGTCATTTTTTCTCTTATTGTTTTTCGGGCTCTTGATAATGCTACCCGAATGGCCGTTTCATTCATATCAAGTATTTTTGAAATCTCGGCAAATTCATATTGCTCGACATCACGCATTTGAATAATAAGCCGCTGTTGCTCAGGCAAATCATTGATCATTTTCTCTACCCATGACAGCGTATCTGAATCTTCTAACTGTTGTTGTAAACTGGGTTGCCGATCGGTGTAATTAGAATGAACAATCTGCAAATTTCCGGCTCTCTTTGTCTTCAATTGATCTAGACAATAATTTTTCGTCATCGTCATGGCAAAAGCTTCAATACTCGAATAAGCAGCTAAGCTTTCATTCTTATTCCACAATTTCACGAAAACTTCTTGCGTGGCATCTTCCGCTTCCTCGGTGCTAACAAGCAATCGTTTGGCCAAACGAAAGACTTTGTCTTTAAATGGAGCGATGACTTGCAAGAACTCAATTTGATTCATAATATCTTATTCGTTGGAAAGCGTTAGAGTCAAGACGAACCCCACTATTTTTTGTTACAAAGAAGCGAAAATAATTTCAATTTACTTAAATTTACTACCGCTATGAATACTACTTATGAAAAACCAAATCTATAATTTTCTGTTTTTAGTGTCGTTCGTTTTTGCTTTTCAAAGTTGCGAAGTACAAGACGACAACAAAGTTCCAGAAGACATTGCCATTAATAATTTTGTTTGGAAAGGATTGAATTTGTATTATTTGTGGCAGTCCGATGTCGCCAATTTAGCAGATGATCGATTTGGCAACCAAGCGGATTTAAACGCTTTTCTATACGGGTTTCCTCAACCTGAGAATTTATTTCAGCAATTGTTGAACAAACCCAGAAGTTTATATCCCAATCCTGGCGAAGCGATTGACCGTTTTAGTGTGATTTTTTCAGATTACAACCAATTAGAAGGAATACTATCAGGTACGACTAAAAACAATGGTGCTGAATTTGGCTTGTATTATAAAGATGCTTCTCAGACGTCCGTTTTTGGAGTGGTGCGCTACATTCTCCCCAATTCTGATGCGGCATCAAAAAACGTGCAACGGGGTGCTATTTTTTATGCGATCAATGGAACTGCACTGACCAAAGAAAACTACAATGCGCTTTTGAACAATGATTCCTATACGATGAATTTTGCGAACTATGACTCTGGAAATATTACGCCCAACGGGCAATCAGTGAGCTTAACCAAATCTGTAATTTCAGAAAACCCTGTCTATTTGACGTCGGTAATCAATTCGGGTACGCATAAGATCGGATACTTAATGTACAATGGCTTCTACCCCAATTACGAATCACAATTGAACGCTGCCTTTAGTAATTTAAAATCACAAGGAATAACCGAATTGGTTCTTGATCTTCGATATAATTCTGGTGGTTCAGTGGCCACGGCGACAAGATTGGCGAGTCTAATTACTGGGCAATTTACCAATCAGATTTTCGCCAAAGAACAGTGGAATGCCAAATTGGAAGATTATTATAATTCGACAAATCCGAGTACACTGCTCAACTTATTTACAAACAAACTGGGTAACAACGAAACTTTATCCAGCTTGAATTTGAATAAAGTATACATTCTAACAACAAAGAGTTCTGCCTCTGCAAGCGAATTGGTGATTAATGGACTAAAACCGTATATCGATGTGGTTCAGATTGGCGATATTACGACTGGAAAGAATGTGGGATCCGTGACACTCTACGATTCTCCTTCTTTTTCTAAAACAGGGAGCAGTACCAAACACCGATATGCGATGCAACCCATTGTTTTGAAAATCGTTAATAAAGTAGGTTTTGGAGATTATATCAATGGATTGGAACCAACGATTGAATTGAAAGAAGACTTTGGTAATCTTGGCGTGCTTGGAGATAGTGACGAACCATTGCTCAATGCAGCAATCAATACCATCGTTGGAAGTGGCAGACCTTTGCCTCAAAAACGTATTCGAAATTTTGATGCTCTTCAAGACAACAGTACAATTGCTCGATTGAAAAGCGAAATGTACGTCGATTCAAAACCCTTTCGACAATAGCTAAAATCAAAAAAGGCTTCCTAATTAGAAAGCCTTCAATTTATTTATGTGCTATTGATTAAAATAAAAACCATTGGGTCCAAGACCAACTTCAACAGTTTTCAAGACAGTTCCAATTGGATTGGGATCAAATTGCTCTCCCGAGGAAAAAATTGAGACCTGCCCATTGACAAGAAAACCCTTGGAATCACCGATATAGATCTTGCTGTTCTTTACAGCGAAGCCATAAATATCTACTACGTCTGCAGTAAAAGAGGGCAATGCTGGTAAAACTGTTCCTGTCAACGGGAACTTATAAATGTTCTTACCTACAGTATAAAAGATATGGTCTCCGTAAAGATCCATATGAATAATTCGAGCTGAAGCACTGGCAGGAAAAAGAGATTGTATAATCGAATTAGAAATTAAGTTGATCTGTACAATTCTTCCTACTGTATTATTTGCAGTATTGTTGTAATCAAATTTCCCATTACAGGCAACCCACAAATGATCACCTTCAATTTTCATGGTGTCGGGCATATCTCCCACTGCAATAGGAGGTCTCACGCTATTCGTTGTAGCATCTAGCACTGAAACAAACTGTCCATTTGTTCCCAAATCATTATGGGCAACGTATAACTTCCCTGCATGTTCGATAATTTTGTTGGGGAAATCATTGACTGCAATAGTCGAAATAACAGTATTCGAACCGAGATCGATGACCTTTATCGTTCCTGCTCCAGCACCACTTCCCCATGTGGTTACATAGCCTCTTCCATTCGCAAATGCAATATATCTCGGGCTTTCGAGACCCGCAGTAATTTCACC
>CALPOS020000265.1 GCA_943325255.2 Sphingobacterium thalpophilum | reverse complement strand
GTTTCGTTGAATTTGACTACATCAAAATATACCGAGCCATTCGCTTCATAACCGATTCCTGAATCTATGATTTTCTTGACAATTTCGATTTGCTCGATAATATGTCCGGTAGCAGTTGGTTCGATACTCGGAGGTAAGAAATTAAATTCATGCAAGATATCGTGAAAGTCAACGGTATATTGTTGCACCACTTCCATCGGTTCCAGTTGTTCTAGTCGCGCTTTTTTTGCAATTTTATCTTCACCTTCATCAACATCGTCAACAATATGACCTACGTCTGTAATATTTCTAACATAACGAACTTTGTAACCCAAATGCAATAAATATCGGAATATCACATCGAACGACATGAAAGTTCTTACATTTCCTAAGTGTACATTGCTGTAAACGGTTGGTCCACAAACATACATGCCAACATTTCCTTCGTGAATTGGCGCAAAAGTTTCCTTTTCACCCGAAAGCGAGTTGTATATTTTTAACGTTTGATTTTGGTATAGAGGCATCGTGATTTTGGTTAATCGTGTAATTGTTTAATTGCTTATTCGTTTCGTCGTTAAATCGTTTAATCCTTTAATCGTTGGTCGGTTTAACAAATAAACGGTTAAACGATTAGACTCTTTAAAATTTTATGAGTTCGAAAGATAGTATTTTTTTAGACTATTTATTTGGTTACAAATTTTTTCTAATTTTTCTCGGCAAATCAAATATTCCGTTTCAGGTAAATATTGTAGGTCTTTAGAAATGATGAGATGATTTAGCGTTTCCATAGCGGAAGAATAAGAAATGGTCAAGAAATGTGCTTTGTCTTTCTTTGTGTTTCTGCAAGTTCCTTCAGCAATATTTGTAGCAATTGAGGAGGAACTTCTTTTCAATTGCGAAGTTATTCCATAAGTTTCCTTTGAGGGAAAACTATTCGTTAAGTCATAAATTCTTAAGATGAATTCTCTGGAGTTTTTCCAGACTTCTAATTTTTCGAATGAGAAAGTGTACATGGCGTTTAGTTGTTTATTTGGTGAATGGTTTATTTGTGGAATCGTTTAATCGTTTATTTGTTTAATCGTGTAATCGTGGATTTGTTTAATCGTTTGGTTGCGATGTTAATTGCGGATGAATTTGCTAGCCCCGATAGCAGCGGCATCCTTTTTTGTGTATAAAATCTAGTGACTTTTCGGGATGTTCAAAACAAAAAAGATAGAGCGGATAGCGGGATTAGCTCCTAAAAAACAGCACTCAAATCTAAATTATTTCTTCATCGAACCAACCGGTTTAACAATTAAACAAATAAACGATTAACCCTATTAAAATTTCGTATCCAATTTAATATACTCTAAAAACTCTTGTCGTTTTGATTCATTTTTAAACTGCCCGCCATATTCAGCCGTTACCGTACTGCTTTCGATGTCGCGAATTCCTCTAGAGTTCACACACAAATGTTTCGCATCGATGACACAAGCAACATCATCAGTTTTAAGCACTTTTTGAAGTTCTTGTACAATTTGCATTGTCAATCGCTCTTGTACTTGCGGTCTTTTGGCAAAATAATCTACAATTCGATTCATTTTTGAAAGTCCAATGACTTTTCCGCTAGAAATGTAAGCCACATGTGCTCTTCCAATAATTGGCAACAAATGATGCTCGCAAGTAGAGTAGAGCGTGATGTTCTTTTCCACTAGCATTTCGCCGTATTTGTATTGGTTTTCGAAGGTCGATGAACTTGGCTTTTTATTGGGATTTAATCCACCAAAAATTTCCTTCACAAACATTTTTGCGACGCGGTTTGGAGTTCCTTTGATGCTGTCATCGGTGAGATCCATTCCTAAAGTAAAAAGGATATTTTCGACGTCTTTCTTTATGGCTTCAATTTTATCCTCATCAGACAGGTCGAATGCATCTTTTCGAATCGGATTATTAGCATTTGAAGTAAGATGGTCATGCGCTGATTCGTCGTAAAATTCCTCGTTTGTTGTCATCAAGTAATGGTATTATTCTAGCTTTTTTTTGAGCGACAAAGATAAATAATTAAAGTCAATTGAAAATCCAAGATTGTTAAATAATAAATTATATTCAGAATTGCGTTTCCTCGTCATCAAATTTTTGTAAATTTCGCTGCCAAAATTTTTTGCTATGAAAAAGAAATTACTTTATTGGATATTTATTTTCACGTTTGTTCCATTTATATATTCTCAAAATTTAGTTGTTAATGGTGATTTTTCCGACGGTAATTTTTTAGCGGGGACTACCGGATTTACTTCTGATTATGGTTTTGTTACCGCACCCAATCTTACGGGTGTTTCCGGTAAATTTGGTATACTGAGCAATCCCAATGCTTGGCTAAGTACGAACTCCAATTGTGGTGATCATACTACAGGTTTGGGCAACATGATGGTAGTTGATGGTTCTGTGGCCAACGCTGGTAATGACCGAGTTTGGATTCAAACTGTTCCTGTAACCCCTGGTAAAAATTATTCATTTACGTTTTGGGTGCAATCCGTAAATATTGCGAATCTGGCTTCTATGGAAGTACAAATTAACAGCACTTCCATAGGTTCTCCAGTTCCAGCGCCATCAACGATTGTTTGTGGGAATTGGCTCCGATTAAATTATACATGGAATTCAGGTGCAAGTGCGTCGGCGCAAATTGCAATTTATGATAGGGTCGTGCAAGCAACAGGAAATGACTTCGCTATTGATGATATTGAACTTGTTCAATTACCCACTGCAACAATTTCAGGAGGCAATACGGTTTGTCTTAATAGTACGGGTAACGTGATTACTTTTACTGGAGCTGATGGCATTGCACCGTATACATTTGTTTATAACATCAATGGTGGATCAAATTTGTCAGTAACTTCGAGTACTGGTAATACAGCCACAGTTCCAGTGCCTACTGATGTAGCTGGACCTTTTACCTATAATTTAGTGAGTGTTTCTTATGGCACTGCTCCTGTCTATTTGCAAAACCAGTCTGGAAGCGCGTTGATGAAGGTATTAACATTACCAACAGCAACAATTTCAGGAGATGCTTTTGTTTGTTCTGGTGCCACTGGTACTGTTAATTTCAATGGAACACCAGGAGCAAC
>CALPOS020000264.1 GCA_943325255.2 Sphingobacterium thalpophilum | reverse complement strand
TGGAGGGAGCAAGGAACCACTACTTTTAATCAAACACCAATGACCTTTGCAAGCGATTCGAATTGGACGGCTACTATTGATATTCCAACTTCGGGAGTTCATATTGAATATTATATTCAAGGACAAGCAGTTTCTGGCAAAATACTATCGAGACCAATTGTTGCCCCGGCGGGCTATTGGACAATTAACGTTTCGAGCTTGAGTACAACCGAATGGGCGTCGCAACATATTTCAGCACCTTTTCCAAATCCAACAAAGCAGAATGTCAATTTTGAGATGGATCAAATGTTTGGGCTAATCCATGTTTCTATCACCAACATTTTGGGTCAAAAACTTTTTTCAGAAGACATTCAAGCTGGGAATGGCGTCTTTAGTTTAGATTTAGAACCAGAATGGAAAGGCACTTTGTTAGTGACTTTTGAAGGCGATTTTGGAAGTGTTACCAGAAAAGTGGTTAAACTCTAGACATCGTCATAATCAATAGATATGCTTGCAGAAGTCGGATGCGCTTGACAAGTCAAGATTAAACCTTCGGCAATTTCACTATCCGTAAGAATCGTGTTTTTCTTCATTTCTGCCGTTCCGTATTTAATTCTAGCCAAACAACTACTACAAATCCCACCTTGACAAGAATAAGGTGCGTCGATACCTTGTTTTAAAGCAGCTTCTAGTACAGTTTGTTTTTGAGACATTTCGAAAGTGGTTTCATCGCCATCTACTAAAACGGTTATTTTAGTGTGACCTTCCAACGATTTCTCTATTTTAGATTCTGAAGTTGAGGTAGAGAACAACTCAAATTTTATTGCAGATTCTTTGATGTTTCGCTCTTTTAAGACTGCCGAAACAATGTTGATCATGTCTTCGGGTCCGCAGAGATAAAATTTATCGAAATCGAGTTCCTTGTGTTTATTATTTAGCACAAAATTCACGATAGACTTATCAATTCTTCCGAATAATCCTGAATCCAATTTCAGTTGACTATACACAAAATGCACGAAAAAGCGTCCAACATATTTTAATTGTAAATCAAGTAATTGTTGATGAAACATAGTGTCTTCAGGGGTTTTGTTTCCGTAAACCAAGACAAAAGTGCTATTTGGTTCGCTAAGCAGTACACTTTGTAATATGGAAAGAATTGGAGTGATTCCGCTTCCAGCAGCAAAAGCTAGATAGTTTTTTGTGCGTTGTGCATCAGCTTCAAAAGTAAATTTTCCTTCAGGAGTTCCAACTTCAATAGTGTCTCCTGCCTTTAACTTTGAATTTGCAAAAACTGAAAATGTTCCATTAGTGACCGATTTTATGGCAATTCTCAATTCGCTATTTTCTGGCGCAGCACAAATCGAATAAGCGCGGCGAATTTCGGCGCCATCCAAAGTTAATTTCAGATTCACATATTGACCAGCTAAAAAGCGATAAAAATCTTTAAATTCAAGGGGAACATTAAACAAAACAGAAACGGCATCTTTGGTTTCACGACGCACTTCGGTAATATTTAATTTATAAAATAGAGACATAAATTTTTTTTGCAAAAATAGGAAACCTCGCAGAAAACTAAATTAATATCAGCGAATTATTTTTGTAGGAGTTTATTATCATATCCTGAGGTGCGGCAAAACACGAAACTTTTAAGCTATATTTTTCGCTATATCAAAAAGAAACGTATTTTTACCAGTCAAAATACTAAAACCGACTTTTAAAAGTTTTAAGATAAACCGTTTTACATTGAAAACTAACACACACAAGTATCTTTTTGTCGTTGGCTTCTTACTTTTTTTGGTAGCCTGCTCGGTCAAGAAGAACACATTTATATCCAGGAATTCACATGCATTAAGCACTAAAGACAACATACTATATAACGGCAGTTTGGCTTTAGACAAAGGGATTCTTGAATTAAAATCGCAGTATCAAGATAATTTTTGGGACATTTTACCTATCGAGAGAATGCAGGTGAAAAAGGAGAATATGTTACCTGGAGACACACCTCCAAATCCAAATTTTGAAAGAGCAGAAACAAAGGCTACTAAAGCAATACAGAAACACTCCATGAATATTGGTGGCGCTGAGAAGAACTACCAAATGGATGAAGCACATTTGCTGCTCGGGAAATCGAGATACTACGACCAAAGATTTGTACCTGCTTTAGAAGCGTTCAACTATATTCTATACAAACATTCCAATAGTAACAAGATTAACGAGGCGAAAATTTGGAGAGAAAAAACCAATATGCGGTTAGAAAACGATGCTATAGCTGTTGAAAATTTGCGAAAATTATTTAAAGAAATAAAGTATAAAGATCAGATTTTTGCAGATGCAAATGCGACACTTACACAAGCATTTCTTAATCTAGGCGAAAAGGATAGTGCGGTTGCTAGATTAAAACTGGCCAAAGAATTCACTAAATCCAAAGAAGAAAAATCACGCTATGGTTTTATTTTAGGACAGTTATATGAAAATTTAGGATATAAAGACAGTGCATTTGCTGCATATCAAACCGTTATTGATATGAAAAGAAAGGCTGCCAAGCAATATGTGATTCATTCCCATATACGCCAATCGAGTTTGAGTGATTTTGAAAACGGAGATACTTTGGCATTCTTAACGAAGTATAGAAAGCTGCTTAAAGATCGAGAAAACAGACCTTATGTTAATTTTCTGAATCATAAAATGGGATTGTTTTACGACAAAAACAAAAACGATTCTTTAGCAATGAAATACTACAATATTTCATTAAATAGTAAAGTAGTCGATAAATATTTGGTGGCTTCGAATTATAGAAATTTAGCGGATATCTATTTTAAAAAAGCAAAATATGTAGTGGCAGGAAAGTACTACGACAGCACCTTAGTGCAATTAGAACCTCGGTCTAGAGAGCATCGATTTATTCAAAAGAAAAGATAGAACTTAGTTGATGTCATTAAATACGAAGGAATTGCGTCGAGGAATGACAGTATTCTCAAGGTATATGCTATGTCAGATTCCGACAAGATTGCATATTATGATGCTTATATTACCAAATTGAAAAAAGAAGAAGAAAAGAGACTTCTGAATGAAAAAATAGCCCAAGAAAAAGGAGAATCTGGAGATAAGGAT
>CALPOS020000263.1 GCA_943325255.2 Sphingobacterium thalpophilum | reverse complement strand
TGCGGCGGGGCTCACCTCTTCCCATCCCGAACAGAGAAGTTAAGCCCGCCTGCGCAGATGGTACTGCAATTTGTGGGAGAGTATGTCGTCGCCTTTTTAAGAAAAACCCGTTGTTAAAACAACGGGTTTTTTGTTTTTGTTCAAAATTGGAAGTTCGTCGTTCAACATTCAACATTCAAAAAGATTGAAAATGTTGAACAGAGGATTAACGAATAACGAACGTTGAAGTGTACAAAGTTCTAATAGCAAAAATATTTTCGCGCGCAAAGACGCTAAGCGGCAAAGAAATAAGTGTACTAAGTGGTATGAGTAGAATTAATTACTACTTTTATACATGCTTAAAAAGCATTGCCATGAAAAAATACTACTTCTTTACTGCAATTTTATTCTTTGGCTTATTCTCCTGCTCTAACGAAGAAACCAAAACACAAATCCTAGTAGCTGCAAGACCCACTGTTCCCATACAAAATGGAGAAGTACAAATAGGACCGCAAATTTGGATGACTGAAAACTTAGATGTAAGTCGTTACAGGAACGGAGATCCCATTCCACAAGTGACTGATCCTACAGAATGGATCGGCCTGACTACCGGAGCTTGGTGCTATTATTCAAACAGCAACGGTAACGGTATTGTCTATGGAAAGCTTTATAACGGCTATGCTGTAATGGATCCGAGAGGATTAGCACCGGTGGGCTGGCATGTTCCAAACGACGCGGAGTGGGCTGCTTTAAAAACTAGTTTAGGAACCCAGTCTGGAATCAAAATGAAATCAAAAACAGGTTGGCAAACTACGACAAATTATATGGGAACCAATAGCAGTGGCTTTACAGCGTTACCAGGCGGACGACGTACATCGGTCGAAGGAGTAACCGTTTTTGCCGGACAATACGGCTACTTTTGGTCGACCACGGCAGTGTCTTCTCCTAATAATAATGTTAATAGTTATTGGCTGCTTGGTTATAATTCTCTTGTTATATCACAGCTAAATAATTCCCTTGCAGCGGGAAAATCGGTACGCTGTCTCAAAGATTAATTAGAATTTTATGAAGGATTGCGTGAGGGATTGCTTCGCCAATTCGCTATCGCTCGTGTGCAGTGGAAATCCTTTTTTGTTTGTGAAAAGCCCTTCGACTGCGCTCAGGGTGACAAACAAAAAAGATTGCAGCGCATAGCCCGACGGCTCCAACGATTTTTATGAATAAGTATAATGTTCTTGAGCCGGCACGCCCAAAATAGCTTACTTCAAAATTCCTGCTACACTTTGAACGGTCGTGAGATGATAGCCTGATTTCGCTTTTTCAAAAATGCTTTTCGCCCATACTTTTCCTAGCGGTGTTTTGACCATTTCTTTGTAGAGCGTTTGCAACGAACCGGTTCTGCTCGTGGCAATCAAAAACGCTTCGATGGCAGGATACGCGGGTTGGTATTGGTGCTTGATGGCAATGACAAACCACTGACGTTTGACGACAAAATTACCTTTGTCGGAGAAATGAAATTCGGCATCTAAATCGGTCATTTCTTTGGTCGTAATGTCTTCGGGAAGATGATCGATAAAATACTGTTTTTCGTTGGTGGATTTAATAATACTATTCAACCCTTTGATGCCTGTTTTGCGCCAGTTGGCTTGAATGCTATCGATGGTGTTGAAATCTTTTGAAATAGGAACGATAATGTTGGATGGAATTCCAGGTTGGTAAATCCATTCATTGAGTTTGATTTTGTTGGCTAGTGCGTCATCGTTTTTTATCACATTTTCTTTGAAATAAGTTACAAAGTCTTCAGTGGTTATTGACTGAAACGCGTGTGCGTTGAAATAGTCTTTTAGGAAAGCATCCATCTTCTCGCGACCCACAGCAGCTTCGATGGTTTGTAGGAAGGCATAGCCTTTTTCATAAGGAATATCACTCAATCCATCATCTGGGTTTCTCGCATTGGTATTGACTTTAAGTCTAGTGTCTGGATTGGTTTTTCCGTATTCTTGTATGTTTAGACTCAAGACTTTTCTACTCAAAACATCTTGCATTTTGGCTTCATTAACTCCAAATACGGCTTCGCCAATGCGATGTTCGACGTAAGTGGTGAATCCTTCGTTGAGCCAAATATCATCCCAAGTGGCATTAGTAACTAAGTTGCCGCTCCAACTGTGACCCAATTCGTGCGCTAGCAAACTCGTCAGGGAACGATCGCCGGCCAATACACCTGGTGTTAAGAACGTTAAGTTGGGGTTCTCCATTCCACCATATGGGAAACTTGGTGGCAAGACCAATACATCATATCGTCCCCAGCGATAAGGCCCATATAGTTTTTCGGCCACTTGAACCATTTTTCCCAATTCTGCAAATTCCCAATGGGCTTTGTTGATTTGTGAAGGCTCAGCGTATACGCCTGTTCTGTTGTCTATGGATTTGAATTGTAAATCTCCCACAGCAATCGCCATAAGGTAGGAAGGAATGGGTTTGTTTTGTTGGAAGTTATAGACGCCAGTATTGTTTTTTTGTTGCGGGTTTTTTGCACTCATCAGGGCCATCAAATCGCGAGGTACTGTAACTCTGGCTTTATAACTAAATCGGACACTGGGAGAATCTTGACAAGGAATCCATGTTCGCGACCAAATACTTTGGCCTTGAGAAAATAAAAACGGTTTCTTTTTGTCCGCAGTTTGTTCTGGTTTGAGCCATTGTAAGGCCACCGCATCTTTCGTCGTGCTGTAATAAATATTTACTTTGGTAGTGTTGGGTTCAATTTGAATATGCAGCGGTTTTCCGTGGAATTCTACTTCGGTTCCTAAGCTAAATTTCGTTTCTTTTTCATCATCGCCAAGTGTTACTTTGGTAATGTTTAGCGTATTTTCATCGAAGATGATTTCTTTTCCTTTGGAGGTATTGTCAATGGTCCACGTAGCTTTTCCGGAAATGGTCTGCGTTTCGAAATCAACGTTAATATCTAAATCTAAATGCTTCGCAACTGCGTCATTTGGTTTGGAGAAAGAGTGTTCGTCTTTGACGAATTGTTGTTCTCGGATTTCTTCTTTTTTCTGACAAGCTAATAGTATTGTAAATAGTATTAGGAAATATAATTTTTTCATTTTCGATGTTTTATGCCTTTCAAAATTAGGTAAAATTATTAGTGGAGCGGCTTTATTTATAGCTA
>CALPOS020000262.1 GCA_943325255.2 Sphingobacterium thalpophilum | reverse complement strand
TTCAAGCCAATAAATTGAAAGAACCTAAAAAGAAAAGTGGATTCCAGCAAAAATTACAAAAGATAATGGAAGATGCTGAGGCTCAAAAAGCACAGCAAAAGAAAAAGTAAAGAATCGATACTGCAAGTATATTTCCATTGTAATTTCGGAAAATTAGCACTTCCGATTAAATAAATAGTACTTTCTTATTTTATGTTTAAATAAGTTTTATATTTGAAAAAAAATTGTTCTATCGTGGCAATTTAATTAACTAATATTTTTTTGACTAAACCTTAATGTATGAAGAAGATTATTATTTTTCTTGGAGCAATTATAATGTTATTTACATCATGTAACGAAGATGGAGAGCCGTCAAGTGCAGTCTTTTTTATTTCACCAGAATGCGGTTCCCAATTGACGGATATTTCTCAAAATATTTTCTGCAGACAACCCCCAAGTGAGATTCCTGTTTACGGCTATCGATTTATTGTTACAAATGAAGCTACTGGTATTTTGGCGGGAATAGTTGATACTCCCAGAAACAGTTTCAAGATGGTAGACTTAGGCCTAAGTAATATTGCTTTGAATACCACCTACAAAATTGAAGTTCAAGCTGCTTTAGATCCATCACTAAACTATACAAATGTTATTAATCCAGCTTGTACTATCAAGACACCGAGCTTACCCGAAAAATCGAGAGTTATAGTGCCACAGTGTGGTAGTGTAGTAGATTCTTTCTGGACCAATATTTTTGCTAAACAAACTTTAGGTGCTGAAAAATATAGATTTGTAATCACAAACGATAGCCAAACACGAATTATTGAAACAGTTGAATCAAGTTTTCAATTGTCTACTTTGCCTGGCGGGCCAGCAGCAAATACGCAATATTTCATACGAGTAGATATTTTATATCAAGGTACTTGGTATAACGGTGATGATTTATGTTCTATAATAACATCGCCAACAGCAAGTTATAGACACTCTAGCGATTTACTGATGATTAATAATCACAGGTAGAGTCAAATTTTCCGAAATTAAAAACCGCTTCTGAAAAGAGGCGGTTTTTTTATTATAGAATATTATGAATACTTATTTACCAAATAAGAACTTATAAATTAAAACAAATTAACCAAAGTGGAAAAAAAGAGATTTAAATTATCGAAATACTAAACCTCTTTTTTCATGAATTGATATTTTTACTTATGAATGACCACTTTAAATACTTTAGAGTCTTTTTGACTGGTAATTTGAACAAAATAAATTCCATTATAAACCGTGTCGGTTTCTATAATGCTCAATGTACTTCCTTGCAAAATTTTGCTTGTCTTGATTACTTTTCCTAATTCGTCAATTAATTCAATGTGCATATCCTGATCTGCCATTTGACACTGAATAGCAATGAAATCTTGCGCTGGATTTGGCGCAATTCTCACTTGAAAGCCTGAATTTTCATATGAGGTGGCTGCTAAAGTTGGTGTATATGTAGTTGCTCCAGCTGGAACGGTTGTTACCGTACCTCCAGTGGTCGCTGATTTATTTCCATAAAAAGTTGGACCAACGACATAAGGATAAGCAGAGTTATGATTGGCATCTACAGTTGCGAAATAACAATAAATTCCGTTTGGATACAGTGAAATTGGATATTCAGGTGTGTTACAAACTCGACCATTGTGAATATCTAAATAGGTCGGGTCATCATTATGAGCCACATATTCGTAATCCTCTCTAAAATAGCCATTAAAAAAAGTTTGGGTTCCCACCACTTGCCCAACATTGGGTCCATTAGTTCTTGTGGTTTGATTTTTCAACTGATAGCTCGATTGCATTCTAGTAATTTCACCCGTGCCATCAGTATTCGTGTATGCATAAGCGCCATAAATCGGAAAACCATCGTATGCGAAACCTAAGAGCGGTGAATGTTGAGAAGGATTAATGACATACAAACCATCGGATGGATAAGTGTCACAAACATTAGAAATAACTGTCAAATCTAAGTTGAAAGCGCTAGGGTTTTGGTGATGATGGTAATTTCCCATCGCTGGATGTGCCTTAGCACAATCAAAACCTGCTCGTTCTGCAGGAATCGCATCTCTGTTCCAGGCCTGTGTAGTCCCAGGTCCACCAGCACACGGAGGATTTCCAGGTCCGCCACATAAAGCATTAGCAGTAGCACTCCATGCTACACCATCACGGTAGTCAAATAACGCCACACCATTTATGAAAATTCCAATATTTCCGCCAGTAGTTGCAATACCTGTCCCAGTATTTTGGGTGGGGTTTAAGGTAATCCTAAAAATCTTATTTTGTGCTGTTGCTATTGTTGGATTGCCAATAAATGGACCTGTAATATAAGCTGGGATACCCGTTGCTGCAACATACACATAATTGTCATCATATCGAACAGACTGCACATTGGCTAAGACATCGTCAACGACTGGCGTTGGATTAGGAGCAACATAATGTCGACCTGTTATCCCAGTGGTGTTTTGCAGCCATCCTGTAATGGCTGGGTTGGTTTGGGCAAATGAAATAGCTCCTGTAAGCAGAGCTGCGAAGGTGAATAGATTTTTCATGGTTAGTCTTTTATAATTTTAATTGGTTGTCTGTTATTAATCATAATCATATAGATTCCTTTGGAAAAGGATGAAATATCAACTGAAATTTGATTCTGGTTTTGGTATGAATTATTATAAAGTAATTGTCCTTGCAAATTGTAAATAGCCAAAGTTTCTATCGGATATTGTTTATTGTGAACATTCAAATTTCCATTCGTTGGATTTGGAAAGACAGATAAGTTTTGCTTGAATTCCGTTTCTGAAACAGATAACAATTGATTATTAAAATTAAATGTTGGCGATTGAATAACAAATGCTCCAGTTCCATTTGGAATTCTAGCATAGCCTAAATCAGCGGTCTGAGCGCCATAATTGACTGTCTCGATGATTGTTCCGTTGGCATAAGCTAAAAGTACACTTTCACCACTTGCGGATAATTTAAAACTGGCATGCAAACCTTCTTGCGTTCCATCTTCGTCTGCCCATATGGTCAAATAACCATTAGGTTCAATGGTCGTTCCCGCTGGAAATTGCCATTTGATTAGATTGGTTTCAGTATCCGTCATAAATAAATTGTCTAAACTTAAAGTTGTATTGGTATTGTTATGCAATTCAATCCAATCTTC
>CALPOS020000261.1 GCA_943325255.2 Sphingobacterium thalpophilum | reverse complement strand
TTTGATTGTGAGATTATGAGTTGATTGTAAAAATACTTTCAAAATTATGTTGTACTTGATTTTGCATTGCTTCCAATTCTATGTTCTTATACTTTGCAGCCAATTGATATACTTCACGAATGCCTTCTTCAATCGTATCTGTTTCTAGGAAAAAACGAGTCTCCGGGATCTTTATAAAAACTGCTTCTAATTCTGGATTTCTCAATAAATATTTACCAAAAGAAAGATAGAATCCATTGTTGAGCAATTGCTGTGCAGTTTCTATATTCTTTGAAAAACCGTGGATTATCATTGGAACATTGATTTCAAGTCGCTTCTTGATTTCGATGACTTCCTGAAAAGCAGCGACACAATGGATAATTACTGGTTTTTTATATTCCTCCGCTAAAATCAGTTGTCGCTCGAAAACGTTGATTTGCAAATCAAACGGAATTTCAACACGCTTATCTAATCCGCACTCACCAATTGCGAGACAATTTTCTAATTCCAATTTACTTTCAATAATTGCCAAGTCTTCATCAACACGATTTTCAACGATATACCAAGGATGAATTCCTATCGAATAATGCGGAATCGCAGCATCAAAATCCTGTGGATATTGATTTACAATTTCCAAAATATCAGCACGATCTGAAAATATATGCGTATGTAAATTAATATATTTCATTAGTCGTGAAACTTTTTGACACCCGCTTCAATGGCGACGTTTAAGTCGTTTTCTAAAGGAACAAGTGGACAAGAATAAATGTGATTATAGGCGCAATATGGATTGTATGCCGTATTGAAATCAAGAATCATCGTCGATGATTTAGGAATTGTCAAATCGATATAACGACCTCCAATATAGCTCGATTTCCCAGAGGTTAAATCTGAAAACGGAAGAAAAAGATGATCTTCAAATCCAGATTTCTTTATCAAATCTACATTTTGGTAGACATTAAGAAGACATTCTTTTCCTTCCAAAACAAAATGCAATTCACCATACTTAATATACTCTGGAAGCCGTGTGGTTGAGGTCTTCATCTTGAAGGCCTTCTCATTTTTTGATTTCTCAAAGCGTGCTTCCACAGCAAACTTTTCACTGATTGGAAAAAAATCTAGGGATTTAAAAATCTTCAAGTCCTCTTTGGTCAATGGGCTTTCTTTAGGGTCCGCATATTGCTTATTCAAATCTTTTTGAAAATTTTCTGCATCAGCTATGGTCCATTTTGGTTGGGCAATACAGCAACTAGTAAAAAACACAAAATAGAAATACCATTTAGTCATTGCAATTTTTTATACAAAAATAGCTTAAAAGTTCTATCAATAACAAAATGGTTGACGACAATGTTTCTACCTTTGTGACTGACTTCAGCCTTATGATCAAATCCGCTTTTCAAAAATATATTGACAATTTTAAGGGTTTCCGACGCGAGATCTGGATTTTGGCGATTATTACTTTTGTGAATCGCGCGGGAACCATGGTCTTTCCTTTCTTATCAAAATACCTAAAAGAAGATTTGCATTTTTCCTATTCTGAAGTTGGGTGGATTATGGTGTCGTTTGGACTAGGATCGATGTTAGGTTCGTGGCTTGGCGGCAAATTATCAGACAAAATCGGATTTTATAAAATCATGGTTTTCAGCTTGTTTACAAGTGGTGTACTATTCTTCGGATTACAATTTATCACCTCTTTTTGGGGATTGTGTGTCGCGATGTTTATTATTATGTCGATTGCTGATATGTTCCGCCCTGCGATGTTTGTATCATTGGGTGTTTACGCCAAACCTGAAAACCGAACCAGAGCGCTAACTTTAGTAAGATTGGCAGTCAATTTAGGGTTTGCTGCTGGGCCGGCGTTGGGTGGATTAATTATTATGGGCATTGGATACAAAGGCTTGTTTTGGGTGGACGGCGCGACCTGTATCGTATCGATTCTGACTTTTGCTTTATTGGTAAAAGAAAAGAAAAAACCAGTGGATGAACATGGTTTTCCTTTAGCGAAAGTCGAAGTAAAATCTGTTTTTACCGACAAAATATTTTGGATTTTCTTATTTGTTTGTTTTGCAACGGCCGTGATTTTCTTCCAGTTGTTTACGACTTTACCATTGTATCATCACGAGCAATATGGCTTAACCGAGTTTCAAACTGGGCTTTTGATGACGCTCAACGGGTTGATTATTTTCTTTTTAGAAATGCCGATTGTCTCGATTTTTGAGCGTAAACAGATTCCAAAATTGCAAATTATACTATGGGGTTCATTAATGATGTCGCTCAGTTTCTTTGTTTTACTTTATAATCCGTATGCGGGAATCTTAATTGTGAGTATCATTTTTATCACTTTTGGAGAGATGTTTATTTTTCCTTTCTCGAATTCGTTTGCGTTGAGTCGAGCGCCGAAAGGTCACGAAGGACGTTATATGGCGCTATTTACGATGAGTTTTAGCTTGGCACATATTGCGAGTTCAAAAACCGGAATGGAAATTATCAGTCATGTGGGTTATCAAATTAATTGGTTGTTTATGGCGCTGCTTGGACTCTTGTCGATGAGCTGCTGTATTTGGTTGAAGAACTTGGTTAGGAAAGAACAAATGCTATAATTTTAGTGGCAATAGTCTCTTGATTTCTAGGAGTGATTGGTTCGTGGTGATTAACTTTTCGATGATGTTCTTCCGCAGGTCATCAATATCTTCACATTGGAAGTGTTTCGCCCAAGCCTCATTTGACATTAAATCGCGAATACTTTTGATCACTTTTGTTGTTTCTGAAGTGGTTCTTAAGACGTAATTTTCTTCGTATTCCGGACTGCATTGATGTTGGTAGTTTACGATTTTATTTTCAAAATCAACGGTAATGAAGTACAATTTATCGGTTTCGCTATCGGGATGAAAAGCGTTCCAATTGGCGAAACCCAATTTGGTTCTTGACGTATTTATGCCAGCGGATTGCAGTCGCCATTTGCAGTTCGCAGCTCTTCCCCAATGATTGGATAAACGGAAAACACCATCTTCTGTAAAGTAATAACTACTACCCGACTTACTTTTGTAGTCGACTTTTTGGCCATTGATTGATTCCATGGGGACTTCCATAAAAACGCAGAAAGTATGTCGATGAAAACTGAATCGATTGTAGGTTTTGCTAATCATGAATTGTGTAGTTTTGTACCAACGCTAAACAAAAATACAATGTCGAAA
>CALPOS020000260.1 GCA_943325255.2 Sphingobacterium thalpophilum | reverse complement strand
ATTATATACTTCTGATAACAGCGCAAATATATCTAAAAAATTAGTTTAATAATGTCTTAGCGTGATTTAAAGCCGACTCAGAAACATCAATTCCTGACAGCATTTGTGCAATTTCTAAAACTCTTTCCTCTGCATTCAAAGATTTAATTTCTGTCAACGTTTGGTCGTCTTTTACCGTTTTAAAAACCTTAAAATGCGAATCTCCTTTGGCCGCAATTTGCGGTAAATGTGTAATTGCAATAACTTGCATCGACTGACTCATTTTCTTCATGATGTCACTCATTTTGTTGGCAATTTCTCCAGAAACTCCAGTGTCAATTTCATCAAAAATAATGGTGGGCAAATTGGAGTAATTTGCCAAGATTGATTTTGTTGCCAACATAATGCGAGACATTTCTCCGCCTGAAGCCACTTTCTTTAGTAAGCCAAAATCAGAACCTTTATTGGCAGAAAACAAAAACTGTATATCTTCTTTTCCATTTTGCATGTAAGTGGAAGTAGGAATTAATTCAATTTTAAAACGAACATGCGGCATACCTAATTCCGACAATATGTCGATCCACTTTTGTGTCAAAACCGGAATGGCTTCTTCCCTCTTTGTATGAATTTTATAAGCTAAATCGTCTAAGACAATGGCAGTTTCTTTAATTGTATCTTCTAATGCTATTATAGCATTTTCTATTTCAGCAAAGGCGTGTACTTGGGACTCCAATTGCGTTTGTATTTGAATTAAATCGTCAACAGTATTTACTTGATGTTTCTTTTGCAAAGTATACAATAATTGCAATTGCTGATTAATCGATTGAAGATTTTCAGGATCATGCACCAAATCACTCTCTTTTCTAATTAGTTCTTCTATACTGTCTTTCAATTCGATGCTCACAGAGTCGATACGCTCGTATAAGTTTTGAAATGACTCAGAAAATCCACTGACTTTTTGCATCGAAGCTTTGAGTTCACTAAGGAGATGCAGCACTCCATATTGCTCTTCATTTGCAAGTAGGATTGCTTTATTGACATGTTCCTGAATGTATTCAACATTATTCAATTGCTCAAAACGTTCCTCTAATTCGGCTTGATTAATGGACTTTAATGAAATTGAATTAAGCTCTTGAAGCAAGAAACTAGTGTAATCCTCCTCTTTCAATAAAGCTTGTAATTTCGTTCTTAAGGCTTGTAGCTGTTGCGTATCTATTTTGAATTGCTTCAAATATGTACCGTACTTTTCAATTAAAGTTCCATTTGCTGCTACCGCGTCAATAATTTGAAATTGATAGCTACTTTCTGATAATTCCTGCGTTTGATGTTGTGAATGAATATCAATCAAATAATCGCTTAACTCTTGCAATTCTTGCAAATTTACTGGCGTATCATTGATGAAAGCTCTTGATTTACCAGAGGGTAAAACTTCGCGACGAAGAATTGTAGTTTCTTCATAATCCAAATCATTGCTTTCGAAGAAATGTCGTAAATTATAGTTTGATATGTGAAAATGCGCTTCTATTATGCACTTTTCATCTTTGTTTTTCAAAGACGTCAAATCGGCACGCTTTCCTAAAACCATTCCTAAAGCACCTAATAATATTGACTTTCCCGCTCCTGTTTCTCCTGTAATAATCGAGAAGCCACTTGAAAAATCGATATGCAATTTTTCAATCAAAGCAAAATTATTGATAGAAAGCGATTGAATCATGGTTTGAAATTGAATAGTGTGAACAAGCTAAACGACGGAAAGTAAAGAACTACAGCTTAATTTCAGACCATTTTTCAGAATTCATTGGAGAAATCGTGTAGAGCTTATTTAGTAAACTTGCGGTATCAACAGTAGCTCCTCCAGTAAAGATTGATACAATTTCATCCGATTTTGCATCAAAGAATATTCTTGTTAGATAAGAATTAGGTCGATTTAATTCCATATAAGACAATTTGGTAATCGCCTCGCTAATTTTTTCCTTCGCTACTTTTTGATCTTGGTGCATTTGGTCTAATCCTTCAAAATGGTACGTATACAAAGCTTCTCTAAATTGAGTAAAAGTATTTGAAAGTACATTTGTAATAAACCAATATCTGTTTTGGTTCGTGTCGCCCTGTGTCCAACCTTTGTAACCACTTGATTGCGCTACATTGGCAACCTCTTGTGCTGCTTCGTAGTAGGGCTGTCCACCATCCATCTTATACGTATCGGCATCCATTGCAATAATCACTAAACTATAAAAAGCAATCACAGAAACCAGATTAGAATCAAATGAATTTGGATTGTAATTTAATAATTGAAATTCGGTATACTCAAAATTAAAATCTTTATCATTATAATTCAGAACTGGCGATGAATACATGGAATTGTATATTGGTCTCGAAGATCCCACCTGGATGGTCGCTTTAAATTGGTTTGTGGCATATTCGGTGATATTGATGAACATCGAGCAATTGATTCGCTCAACATTCTTTACTTTCTGGGAAGTCCAACTCGTTTTATTGATAAAATCACTGAGAGAAGTTTCAAGTGTTTTAAAAACTTGATTATTGGTCCCTGCTACTTGTTCAAAATTAACCTTTACGGTACAATTGAGCTCTTGAGCATTTGTATAGCCAACCACAAAAAGTAAAACAAGAATAAGTTTTTTACACATGATATTGTTCGATTATCTTATTAATAATGTCCTCTGCCACAGCTTCCTTTGTTTTTAAATCCACAGGCTGAATAGAAAAATTCTTGTCAATAAAGGTAACTTTATTTGTGGCTTTGCTAAATCCTGCTCCTTCGTCTTGCAATGAATTTAAAACAATCAAATCTAAGTTTTTTTTCTGAATTTTCAACTTGGCATTTTCGATTTCATTATTCGTTTCTAATGCAAACCCAACTAAGAACTGTTTTTTCTTGATTTGTCCCAATGACGCTAATATATCTTTGGTCCTTTCTAATTCAATGGAAAAATTTTCCTCGGCTTTCTTAATTTTTTCAGTAGCAATATTTTTTGGGCGATAGTCTGCTACAGCTGCCGCACAGATTGTAACGTCGGAATCTGAATAATATTGATGACAGGCGTCATACATTTCTTGAGCCGAAACAACACGGATTAAAGCAATACTAGTATTGTTAGTATTTAGATGCGAAGGTCCTGTAACTAAAGTAACCTCGGCGCCCAATCGTGCCGCACATGCTGCAATATCAAAGCCCATTTTCCCGGAGGAATGAT
>CALPOS020000259.1 GCA_943325255.2 Sphingobacterium thalpophilum | reverse complement strand
ATTGAACCAAAAGTAGTTTTGCGGGCGGAAGAAATTCTTCAAACCGAATTGTCTCCTATGAGCGACGCTCGAGGAACCAAGGAATACAAAAGACTTTTAGCAAGACAATTGTTTTTCGCTCATTTCATCGCCATATTTCCGGAATCAATCAAAATGAGTGACCTGATATGATAAACATAGATGCCCATAATCACGTAAAAGGAAAGTCCATTTATTTGGATGACATTCAAGAAATGAAAGGCACTTTGTATGCTTTGCCTTTTGATGCGACAGTTGCTCATGCTAAAATTAAAAGCATCGATTTGCACAAAGCACTACAACGTAAAGGAATTGTAACGATACTCACTGCGAAAGACATTCCAGGGGAAAATCAAATTGGTGGAATCATTCCAGATGAACCATTATTCGCCGATGGAGAAGTCCATTTTAGAGGTCAAGTGATTGCATTAATAATCGGAACTTCCGAACATCATTGTCGACAGGCAGCCAAATTGATTCATGTGGAATATGATGAATTGCCAGTGATTACCGACGCTCGAGAAGCGCAACGACAAAACAAATTGATTATTCCACCGAGAACTTTTACATTGGGAAATACCGCTGAAGCCTGGTCACAATGTGAACATATATTCGAAGGTCGCACCGATGTCAATGGTCAGGAACATTTATATATAGAAACGCAAGGTGCCTACGCTCGTCCAAAAGAAGATGGTAGTATTATCGTTTCGTCATCAACGCAAGGTCCAACTGCAGTTCAGAAAATGGTCGCTCGTGTACTCGGAATTCCAATGCACAAAGTTGAAATTGACACCGTTCGTTTAGGTGGTGGTTTCGGCGGAAAAGAAGATCAAGCGACACCTTGGGCTGTCATGGTCGCTTTGGCATCGCAACTTTTGCATCAACCCGTAAAAATGGCTATGCATCGCATGGACGATATGCGCATGACCGGAAAGCGCCATCCGTATTCTTCTGATTTTAAAATTGGATTATCCAAAGATTTAAAAATACTCGCCTACGAAGTAACGCATTTTCAAAATGCAGGGGCAGCAGCGGATTTGTCGCCAGCAGTGATGGAACGAACATTATTTCATTCTACTAATGCGTATTATGTTCCTAATGTCATCGCCAAAGCGTACAGTTGTAAAACCAATTTGCCTCCGAACACCGCATTTCGCGGATTTGGTGGACCACAAGGAAAATTTGTGATTGAAGCCGCCATTGTCAAAGCAGCGGAATCGTTAGGTGTTAGTCCAGCCGAAATTCAAAAAGCAAACTTGGTAGTTGATGGCAATGAATTGTCTTATGGGCAAATTTTGCAACAAACCAACGCGCATGCGAGCTGGGATTCGAGTATGAAAACCTATGATTATGCTGCGCAGAAACAACGCGTTGCAGATTTCAATAATAACAGTTCAAGATATAAAAGAGGATTGGCCGTGCAACCGATTTGCTTCGGGATTTCCTTTACCAATACGATGATGAATCATGCTCGTGCGTTGGTTCATATTTACCATGACGGAAGTGTAGTCGTGAGCACTGGCGCGGTCGAAATGGGACAAGGCGTCAACACCAAACTCCTTCAAATCGTCACGCAAACCTTTGGCATTTCACCATCGAAAGTGCGCATCGAATCGACGAATACTTTAAGAGTAGCAAATACGTCGCCAACAGCTGCAAGTGCTGGAGCTGACTTAAATGGGAAAGCATTAGAAATGGCTTGTAACGCTTTGTTGAGTCGATTGAAAGCAGTCGCGCAAAACGAATATAGTGCTTCGGAAATTCATATCGAAGACGAACAGATTTTTGCCGATTCAAAGGCAACGGACATGACTTGGAACGATTTGATTTTGAAAGCATTTACGCTTCGTGTGGCGTTGAGTGAGAATGCTCATTATGCGACGCCAACGATTCATTACGATAAAACCAAAGAGAAAGGACATCCATTTGCGTATCATGTATATGGAACTGCGATTCTGGAAGTGACCGTAGATTGTTTGAAAGGAACGTACGATTTTGATAGCGTCAATATCGTGCATGATTTCGGAGAAAGTATGAATAAAGATGTCGACAACGGTCAAATTGAAGGCGGCTTGGCGCAAGGCATTGGCTGGATGACACTCGAAGAAATTGTTTACAATGAACAAGGTCGATTGGTGTCTAATGCGCTTTCTACTTATAAAGTTCCGGATATTTATTCTGTGCCGAAATCTATTCACATTACACATCTCGAAACCGAAGGTCACGAATTGGCGATTAAGAAATCAAAAGCTGTTGGTGAACCGCCATTGATGTATGGTTTAGGCGCTTACTTTGCGATTCGTTCTGCAGTGAAAGCTTTCAATCCAACTGCGGATTTGGCTGTCAATGCGCCGTATACGCCGGAAAAAGTGTTGATGGATTTGTATAAAAAATAATCAAACCGCTTTCTACTCAGTATCAATCTTATATGTCCTTATATGCCTTATGTGGTTCATAATAAGAAACATAAGTCAACAATATAAGGGCATATAAGATTTTAAAATATAGAAATAACTCCAAAATAGTAACATTAAATCCATGGTTCAAGATTTCTATAAAAGTGTTTATAATTTATTGCAAATAGAACCAAAAGCAATATTGATGGTCGTAATCGCCAACGAGGGCAGCAGTCCTGGGAGAAAAGGATTTAAAATGGTAGTAACACAAAATCAAATGCACGGCACCATTGGCGGTGGCATTATGGAGCATAAGTTGGTGGAATATGCGCGAAGTTTATTAGAAAAATCCAACTTTGATCCTTTTATCAAACATCAAATTCACGATAAGTCAGCGTCAACCGATCAATCGGGAATGATTTGTTCCGGTCGACAAACAATCGCGTTTTATGCTTTGAATAGTGACAGTCTGACTTGGATTGACTTGATTTTAAATTCGGAAAACGGAAAAATCTCTTATTCAGAAAATGGCATTCACGTAAATGCTGCAACTAGTGCTAGGGAATGGGAATTTTTAGAACCCATTTCGCTGCCGAATCAGGTTTACATTATTGGTGGTGGCCATGTGGGTTTGGCGTTGAGTGAGGTGCTATCGCGATTGGATTTTGAAATTCACTTGCTCGATCATCGCGAAAATTTGAATACTATGGAAGCGAATAGCTTTGTGCATTCAAAACAAATCGTCGAATTTGAATCCATAGAACGATATATTCCAGAAACTGAAAATACTTATATTGTCAT
>CALPOS020000258.1 GCA_943325255.2 Sphingobacterium thalpophilum | reverse complement strand
ATAGATATTTAATACACGATTTTAAATATAACAAACAATGAGCATAAGAACGTTTCAAACATCGAAAAGAAAGAGAAGAAATAAGCACGGATTTATGGACAGAATGGCTTCTGCGAATGGTAGAAAAGTACTAGCGCGTCGAAGAGCTAAAGGAAGACACAAATTGACCGTTTCTTCTGAACCAAGACACAAAAAATAATGATTCATAGAAATCAAAATAAAGGCGTTGCTATTTTTAGTAACGCCTTTTTTTATATCTTGTCATTAAATTTTTCAGGAGCCAAGAACCTGCTATCCGCTAAATCTTTTTTGCTTGTCACCCCGAGCGCAGTCGAGGGGCTTTTTCTTAGCAAAAAAGGATACCGCTACTATCAGGGCTAGGGCATCGAGTATTACACAACTAACCGACAACCATCAACTGACAACCGACAACTAAAAAACAACTCACTACAAATGCCCAAAGACAATTCCATCAAATCCGTTCTAATTATAGGTTCAGGTCCCATCGTAATCGGTCAAGCCTGCGAATTCGATTATGCAGGTTCACAAGCTGCACGCTCTATTAGAGAAGAAGGAATCGAAGTAATCCTCATCAATTCGAATCCCGCCACAATTATGACCGATCCAAGTATGGCGGATCATATCTATTTGTTGCCACTGACTACCAAGTCAATTATAAAAATTCTTAAAGAACATCCTCAGATTGATGCGGTTCTTCCCACAATGGGCGGACAAACCGCGTTAAACCTTTGTCTCGAAGCAGACGAAAAAGGAATTTGGAGCGATTTTGATGTGAGAATGATTGGCGTCGACGTCAATGCAATCAATATAACCGAGGACCGCGAGCAGTTTAAACAATTACTCAAAAAAATAGGAGTGCCAACCGCACCTGCTGAAATTGTTACTTCATTTCTACGAGGAAAAGAAGTCGAGCAAGAGTTCGGTTTTCCGTTGGTTATTCGTCCTTCTTTCACTTTGGGAGGAACTGGCGCAGCGGTGGTATATAAAAAAGAAGATTTCAACGAACTATTAACCCGCGGATTAGAAGCTTCTCCTATTCACGAAGTGCTTATTGATAAAGCTTTGATGGGCTGGAAAGAGTACGAGTTAGAATTGCTTCGGGACAAAAATGATAATGTAGTCATTATCTGTTCTATCGAAAATATGGATCCGATGGGTATTCACACCGGTGATTCGATTACGGTAGCACCAGCCATGACTTTGTCTGATACGACTTTTCAAAAAATGCGAGATTATGCGATTTTGATGATGCGTTCTATCGGAAATTTTGCTGGTGGTTGTAATGTGCAATTCGCCGTTTCGCCTGATGAAAAAGAAGATATCGTCGCTATCGAAATCAATCCAAGAGTTTCACGTTCATCTGCTTTGGCCTCTAAAGCAACGGGTTACCCAATTGCAAAAGTGGCGTCGAAATTGGCTTTAGGATATAATTTAGATGAATTACCAAATCAAATCACCAAGTCAACTTCGGCACTTTTCGAACCAACATTAGATTATGTCATAGTAAAAATCCCGCGTTGGAACTTTGATAAATTTGAAGGTGCTGATCGTACGTTGGGCATTCAAATGAAATCGGTGGGCGAGGTGATGGGTATAGGACGCTCGTTCCAAGAAGCGTTGCACAAAGCGACGCAATCGCTAGAAATCAAACGTAACGGACTAGGAGCAGACGGAAAGAGTTATAAAAACTACGAGCAAATTATTGAGAAACTCACCTATGCAAGTTGGGATCGGGTTTTTGTGATTTATGATGCGATTCAAATGGGAATTCCACTGTCAAGAATACACGATATTACGAAAATAGATATGTGGTTCTTGAAGCAATATGAGGAGTTGTATCTCATAGAAAAAGAAATTTCAAAATACAAAGTCGATTCTTTACCCAAAGAACTTTTGCTTGAAGCTAAACAAAAAGGATACGGTGATAGACAAATTGCGCACATGTTGGGTTGTTTGGAAAGTCAAGTTTATAAACTGCGAGAAGAACAAATTGTCAAGCGCGTATACAAATTAGTGGATACCTGTGCAGCAGAATTTAAAGCTGTAACGCCTTATTATTACTCCACTTTTGAAGCAGACATCAAAAAGGCAAATGGGGAAAGATATGTGCACAACGATAGTATCGTAACCGATAGAAAAAAAGTAGTGGTTTTAGGTTCTGGACCCAATCGCATTGGACAAGGAATTGAATTTGATTATTCCTGTGTGCATGGCGTTTTAGCAGCGAAAGAATGTGGTTATGAGACCATCATGATCAATTGCAATCCAGAAACTGTTTCTACTGATTTTGATACGGCCGATAAACTGTACTTCGAACCAGTTTTCTGGGAACACATTTACGATATCATTCGACACGAAAAGCCAGAAGGTGTGATTGTTCAATTGGGTGGTCAAACCGCTTTGAAATTGGCGGAAAAATTAGACCGATATGGAATAAAAATATTGGGAACTTCATTTGACGCTTTGGATTTAGCAGAAGATCGAGGAAGATTTTCAGAATTGTTAACCGACTTAAAGATTCCATTTCCGAAATTCGGAATAGCAGAAAATGCAGATCAAGCCAGTGCTTTGGCTGATGTTTTAGATTTTCCACTTTTGGTTCGTCCGTCTTATGTATTGGGTGGACAAGGCATGAAAATCGTCATCAACAAGCAAGAACTCGAAGAGCACGTTATTGATTTGTTAAAGAATATTCCAGGAAACAAATTGCTACTGGATCATTATTTGGATGGAGCGATTGAGGCAGAAGCAGATGCGATTTGCGATGGTGAAAATGTTTATATCATCGGAATCATGGAGCATATAGAACCTTGCGGTATACATTCTGGTGATTCAAATGCGACTTTGCCTCCATTCAATTTGGGTGAGTTTGTAATGCAGCAGATTAAAGATCACACGAAGAAAATTGCGTTAGCATTGCGAACCGTTGGATTGATTAATATTCAATTTGCCATTAAAGACGATATGGTGTATATCATTGAAGCCAATCCTAGAGCCTCACGAACAGTTCCATTTATCGCAAAAGCTTATGGTGAGCCTTATGTTAATTATGCAACGAAAGTCATGTTGGGTGTGAATAAGGTAACGGATTTTACTTTTAATCCACAGTTAAAGGGATACGCAATTAAACAACCTGTGTTTTCATTTAGTAAATTCCAAAATGTAAATAAAGCATTGGGACCAGAAATGAAATCGACGGGAGAGAGCATTTTGTTTATTGATGATT
>CALPOS020000257.1 GCA_943325255.2 Sphingobacterium thalpophilum | reverse complement strand
GTTGGCATGTGCCCACAAATGATGAATGGAGTGTCTTAACTGAATTTATACATGGAGAATTTCAGGGAGCAGGTGGAAGAATGAAAGCTACAGGTACCACGCTTTGGCGTATTCCTAATGTAGGCGCTACTAACGAGTCGGGTTTTACGGGTCTTCCCGGAGGGTTTCGCAATCTTGAAGGAACATTTGACTACATCCATGAAAGAGGTACCTTTTGGAGTTCGTCAGAAACCGAGTCAATATATGCCTTTAACCGTAACCTATTTTGGGACGATGTTACTGCATTGAGTTACTACTACGAAAAGAATTACGGTTTCTCGGTGCGTTGCCTCAGGGATTAATAGTATTGTGCGTGAGGGATAGCAGCGGTTATCCTTTTGTGGCGTTGTTCGCCGCAAAAGATTACCTCACAAAATACTTATTATAAAATGTGTTCGGTCAATTCGCTTCGCTCGTGTGCAGCGCATAGCCCGACGGCTCGCGAAATCTTCATGTATAATTAAAATGTCCATGAGCCGGCACGCCCCACTACTTAAAATCTACCGACAACGAATTGACACAATACCGCTGTCCCGTTTCCGTAGGTCCGTCATCGAAAACATGTCCCAGATGACTGCCGCAGTTGGCACACAGAATTTCTACGCGTAACATGCCAAGCGTCGTATCTTTGATATACTCGACTTTTCCCGGAATTGATTCATCAAACGATGGCCAGCCGCAATGGGAATTGAATTTCGAATCGCTATCGAATAATGCCTCACCACAAGCGCCACAGCAATAAGTCCCTTTTTCGAAATGGAGGTTGTATTTGCCCGAATGTGGGAATTCCGTTCCTTTTTGGCGGAGGATTTTGTAGCGCTCGAGACCCAATTGCGCTTTCCATTCTTCTTCGGTTTTTGTTGTGGGATATTTCATCTTTATAATTTTAAATTTAGATCTGCATGCTGGTCTAATTCTCATTCTTATTTTTCAACCACATAGAAACATAGTTAATATCAAAATCAGCAAGGCATTTCATTTTATCATAACAAAGCATAGCTATGTGAACCAATAATTGGTCTTTAAAATCTTTTTTTCTATGTTTCTATGTGGTTTCTTTTGAAAATTTTGAATTTTTATATTATTGCCCCCAACGGATTAGGTATTTTTTTTGCCGGGGATTTCAAAGAATTTTACGAATTATTTTAAGCGGATTATAAGCTATTTGGTTATTCACTAGTTTTAGAATAATCTATCAGATCATAGAAGTTACCCATCTATTTCACTGAATTTTGTTTTTCTAATTGAATAGTGAAATTAATGGTTTTTTCAATGACTTTCGCATCTCCTAAAATCTTGCGGTGTCCTAAGTTTTGCGTAATCATCAATTCGCCATTTTTTAGGTATTGATGAATGCGATGCGCACAGCTGACTGGTACTTCATCGTCATCCGCATCATGAATCACTAACACAGGAATTGAAATTTCGGCTGCGGCGTGAAACGAGGAATAGCTATCCATCGTTCGATTGGATTTTTTTTCAAAATGGATGCGCAGCAAGTCGCTGATTTTCGAATCGAGTTGTAGCTTTTTGACAAAGTCATCAATAATGTCCTTGACAATGTCACCACTTCCGATGATGGTGAGTCTTTTGATTTTGAATCCTTCTTTTACCGCATTCAGTAAAGACATGCCGCCTAACGAATGTCCAACCGCGGCTTCAAATGGACCGAAATGTTTTTCTATTTCGAAAATGGAGGCGATGAACTCAGGCATTATAGTCGTGTTTCCAGGCGATTTTCCGTGTGCTGGTGCGTCGAAACTCACGATTTGATATCCTAGTTTTTGAAAGGCTTCGGCAAACTTTACGAGTTGTGTTCCTCGCCCAGACCAGCCGTGAACCAACAATATTTTCTTTGCACTGGAGCCAGAATGATATACGTTAATTTTCTTCTCTATCAATGGAATGGCTAACACTTCCTGTCGACTCAAGCGATCCATCTCTAATTCGCGTTTAGGAATCTTGTGTTTGATGGGAGAAGTAAACAATCTGGCGGCAAATTGCACTGTCAATTTTGTTGAAATAAACGACAAAAATTGACCAACCACAAGGATAATTTTAGGAATTTTCAAACTTTGGTTGGGTTTTTTGGTTTTCTTTGTCATTTCAATAAATTTTAACGCAAGGTATTGTTTTCTCTATTTTTTATTAAATTTAGAAGTCATAAATAAATTATAAAATGCAACATCAAACCCGGATTGTAATTGAAAATGTATTGCCACAATTAGATGGTGGCGCGTTCGCTATAAAAAGAGTTGTTGGACAAAAAGTAACCATTACCGCAGACGTTTTTTCAGACGGTCATGACGTCATCGAATGTCAAGTAAAATACAAACACGAAAAGGATAAAAAATGGCATGAGGTTCGTATGCGGCCGACAGAAAACGACGCATGGACCGCGGAATTCAAAGTAGAAAAACAAGGAAATTATAGCTATTTTATAGAAGGTTGGGTGGATTACGCTTTAAATTGGCAACACGGAACCGAACGCAAAATACAAGATCATCAATACGTAAAGTCGGAACTTTTAGAAGGCGCAGAGTACGTCAAAGCGGTTCAAAAATTAGCAGACAAAGACGAAAAGGAATTTCTTAAAAAAGCAGCTGCTTATTTCGTAGATGAAAAAGAATACGACAAAGCAATCGAAATGGCGATGTCACACGAATTGACCGCGATCTTCAAAAAATATCCAATCCTTTACATCGAGAATAAATCGGCGGAACTACAAATATATGTCGATCGCAAGAAAGCGCTTTTTAGTACTTGGTACGAATTTTTTCCACGTTCTGCTTCTCCCGTAGAAGGCAAACACGGCACTTTTAAAGACTGTGAAAAATTACTGCCTCGCGTTGCAGATATGGGTTTTGATACGTTATATTTTCCTCCAATTCATCCCATCGGGGAAGTCAATCGCAAAGGAAAAAACAATGCGACCAATGCAGAACCTGGGGATGTGGGTTCACCTTGGGGTATTGGCTCACAATACGGCGGACATAAAGCCACACATCCTGAATTAGGTTCTATTGAAGATTTTAAATCACTAGTTAAAAAAGCAAAATCATTGGGAATTGAAGTCGCTATGGATTACGCCTTACAAGCTGCTCCCGATCATCCATATGTAAAAAATTTTCCACAATGGTTCAAATGGAGACCTGACGGAACAGTGCAATATGCGGAGAATCCACCTAAAAAATACCAAGATATTCAACCCAT
>CALPOS020000256.1 GCA_943325255.2 Sphingobacterium thalpophilum | reverse complement strand
TGTATGTAAATATACCGCAACCGCAGCAGCTATAATTCCCATTACTTTTTGAGAATCATTTCCACCGTGACCCAAACTGAAAGAGGCAGAAGATAACAACTGCATTTTCTTCAAAATCGACTCTGATCTTGCCGTTGAAAAATAACTAAAAAGCAAGTTGAAAATCGCAATGCTAAAAAATATAAATCCAACAAGAAGCCACTTAATATTAGCTGGTTCTGCTACAACACTAAGGAAATGGCTGTCAAATCGAGGTTTTTTGATTTCATTATATGGCAGCAAAACCGCTGACAGAAACCATATCGCCAAACCCATCATTATTAAAGTCAGTATTTTTGGGTAAATTGTCTTTCGCGACGAGTACATTAACCAAAGTGAAATAAAATAGGAAATAAGCATTCCTAATAATGGAGCAAGTACGATAAAGGCAATGACAACAAGTACACCTGACGGTAACCCGCCATCGTGACTTGGCTTGTACCAATTCACTACTGTAAATCCAGCATGCGCAATGGCAGCTCCAGCAAATCCGCCAATTAAGGTATGAGAAGATGAAGAAGGAATTCCTTTCCACCAGGTAATCAAATTCCAAATGATTGCTGCAATAATACCTGATAAGATTACAATTAAATCGATGTTCTCAGTTTGGGCAGTTTTGGCAACAGTGTCTGCCACTCCAAAACCAAAAACCCAGTATGCTAAAAAGTTGAAAAATGCGGCCCAAACCACCGCTTGAAATGGAGATAAAACTTTAGTCGCTACAATCGTTGCAATAGAATTGGCAGCATCGTGAAAACCATTGATGTAATCAAATAGTAAGGCAAGTACAATAATAACAATAAGTAAAGTAAAATCCATAAAGAGAAGTTTAGTGTACTATTTATGAGTGTTTTACTGAAATTTGCTCCATCACATTGGAAACACTTTTACATTTGTCTGATGCTGCTTCAAGTGAAGATAAAACTTCTTTATACTTAATAATGTTTTTTGCATCCGTTTCATTCTCAAAAATATCAGCAACCGCCTTATCAAAAACTTCGTCCGCTTTGCTTTCTAATTTATTGATTTTTTTACAGGTCTCTTTGATCGCTTTATTGTTCATTACCTTCAATTCTTTGATTCCAACACCAATCAACTGACAAGCTTCCAAATTGATTTCAGTTAACTTCCGAATCGACTTCGTGATTTTTTCAACTTGATAAAGGCTCATTCTACTGGCAGCACCATGCATCAAATCGGCAACATCATCGATAGACTTAATAAGCGAATGAATATCTTCTCTATCAAAGGGAGTAATAAAATTTTTGCTTAATTCTAAATGGGTTTTGTGGGTGATTTCTTCGATTATACCCTCTAATTCAGCGATCTTTTTGAAAGAATCTTCACGTTCTTCTTTTGGTGCGTTAACTGCTTCGTGCAATGTCTCCGCTAACAATATTAATGCTGCCGCAGCTTGCTCAAATAAAGGGAAGAACTTTGTATCTTTAGGAACCAAAAACTGAAAAAAACGGTTTAATGACATAATAAAATTTTTATGCGCCAAAGTTAGAAATTCAATGTTAACTTAACATTAACTTTACAAAAATAACTTGCGCAAAAAAGTTGGAATAATAAGGACTCTTATTTATTTCAAACGTTTTCGTACTTTAGCGCTTCTTAAACGTAAAACTACACAAAGCCAACAGCAATGGACATTAACTTCAACAAAAACGAAGATCACAACAAACTTTTATTATCCGATTTAAAGCAACGCTTCGCTAAAGTTAGAATGGGCGGTGGAGAAAAAAGAATCGAGAAACTACATGCCGAAGGTAAGATGACCGCGCGAGAACGCATCGATTATTTACTCGATCCGAAAGCAAAGTCAATTGAAATTGGTGCTTTTGTTGGCGATGGTATGTACTCAGAACATGGCGGTTGCCCTTCTGGTGGTGTGGTGGTCAAAATCGGTTACATCAAAGGAAAACAATGTATCGTAGTTGCCAATGATGCCACTGTAAAAGCGGGTGCTTGGTTTCCAATTACTGGAAAGAAAAACTTGCGCGCACAGGAATTGGCAATGGAAAATCGTTTGCCAATTATTTATCTCGTAGATTCTGCCGGAGTTTATTTGCCTATGCAGGATGAAATTTTCCCAGACAAAGAACATTTTGGAAGAATCTTTCGGAACAACGCCATCATGTCGAGCCTAGGGATTACGCAAATTGCAGCGGTTATGGGAAGTTGCGTTGCCGGTGGTGCCTATCTGCCCATCATGAGCGACGAAGCGATGATTGTAGACAAAACAGGAAGTATTTTCCTTGCTGGAAGTTATTTGGTTAAAGCCGCTATTGGAGAAACAATCGATAACGAAACCCTCGGCGGTGCCACAACGCATTGCTCTATTTCAGGCGTGACCGATTATAAAGCAAAAGATGACAAAGATGCTTTAGACAGAATCAAAAGCATCGTTGGGAAAATCGGAGATTATGAAAAGGCTGGTTTTAACCGAGAGAAATCCGAAAAACCTGCTTTAGATGAAAAAGAAATGTACGGAATTCTGCCTAAATCTCGCGCTGATCAATACGATATGTACGAAATCATCAAACGACTGGTCGACAATTCCGAAATGGATGAATATAAAGGAGATTATGGAAAAACCATGATTACAGCCTATGCTCGAATTGATGGTTGGGCGGTTGGAATTGTTGCCAATCAACGAAAAGTGGTAAAAAACGCGAAAGGCGAAATGCAATTTGGTGGTGCTATTTATTCTGATTCAGCGGATAAAGCCACACGTTTTATCGCCAATTGCAATCAAAAGAAAATTCCCTTAGTATTTGTGCAGGACGTAACAGGTTTTATGGTCGGATCTAAATCAGAACACGGTGGAATTATTAAAGATGGCGCAAAAATGGTCAATGCCGTTTCGAATTCAGTAGTGCCAAAATTTACCGTTATCGTCGGAAATTCCTACGGTGCTGGAAATTACGCCATGTGCGGAAAAGCCTACGATCCGCGTTTGATTTTTGCTTGGCCAAGTGCGGAACTAGCCGTCATGGGCGGAACGCAAGCTGCGAAAGTACTGGCTCAAATTGAAGCTTCTTCCCTAAAAGCAAAAGGTGAAATCGTTGATGAGGTAAAAGAAAAGGAATTGTTCGATATCATAAAGGCGCGTTATGATGCGCAGGTTTCTCCCTATTACGCCGCTTCACGCTTGTGGACGGACGCTATTATTGATCCACTCGACACACGAACATGGATTTCGATGGGAATTGAAGCAGCCAACCATGCTCCCATC
>CALPOS020000255.1 GCA_943325255.2 Sphingobacterium thalpophilum | reverse complement strand
CATACCGTGGTTGAACAAGATCCGATTGCTGGTTCGAAAGTAAAGGAAGATCGTAAGATTTATATTAAAATTAATTCTTCCGGTTTTACGACGGTCAAAATCCCTAATCTAGTTGAGAAAACATACCGACAAGCGGTTCCAACTTTGAAAGCTTTAGGTTTAGAAGAAGGCACAATTACTTACAAGCCTTATTTAGGGAAAGATATGGTTTTGGAAATGCGTTGGAATGGCAAGAAGTTGAATCCAGGAGATAAAGTATTTAAGTCGTCAAAAATCGATTTGGTTTTAGGAGATGGCAAAGTTGGATTTGACGACACTGAATTGGACAGTATTCCACCAACTGATGAAACTCCAGTCAATGCAAACTAACGAAGACAGTCCAGAATTAGAAGACGAATTATACGAGCATTTTCGATTTGAAGTTCCGAAAGGGCAATTGCTTTTACGCATTGATAAGTTTTTGATGAATTTGATTCCGAATGCTACTCGAAATAAGATTCAGCAAGCAGCTACGAATGGTGACATTTATGTGAATGACGCGCCAGTTAAATCGAATTATAAAGTCAAACCGTTAGACGTAGTGCGAATTCTTTTATCGCATCCGCCGTTCGAAAACCGAGTTGATCCTGAAAATATTCCATTAGATATTGTTTATGAAGATGATGCACTGTTGCTGATCAACAAACCACCTGGATTGGTGGTGCATCCTGGTCACGGTAATTATACCGGAACTTTAGTCAATGCTTTGGCGTATCATTTTGAGAATTTACCGATGAATAGTAGCGCGCGCCCTGGTTTGGTGCATCGAATTGATAAAGACACTTCTGGACTTTTAGTCATAGCCAAAACTGAAGCTGCCATGACCCATTTAGCGAAGCAATTTGAAGCGAAAACTTCAGAGAGAGAATATATCGCCATCGTTTGGGGTAATGTAAAAGAAGACGAAGGCACCATCGAAGGCAATATCGCTAGACATGTTAAAGATCGCATGCAAATGGCTGTTTTTGCCGATCCAGAAATTGGAAAACCTGCAGTTACACATTATAAAGTTTTAGAGCGATTTGGATATGTGACGATGGTTTCTTGTATTTTAGAGACTGGAAGGACGCACCAAATTCGGGTACACATGAAACACATCGGACATCCGCTGTTTAACGATGCGCGGTATGGAGGTGATTTGATTTTGAAAGGAACGACTTTTACGAAATACAAGCAATTTATTGATAATTGTTTTAAGATTTTGCCTCGACAAGCTTTGCATGCCAAGACTTTAGGATTTGTACATCCAACTACAGGTGAAATGATGCGTTTCGATACTGAATTGCCAGATGATATGAAAGAGCTCATAGAAAAATGGCGCGGTTATTCGAAATCGAATGTGGCAGGTGAGGAGGAAGAGGATTAAATGGACAGATTTTAGTCTTTTTTGATAATAAAATAGTACTAATAATTCAGTCGATTTTGGCGTGAATCTACGAAAGCTAAAAATCCTATTATCGTTTTAACGTAAAAGCGCAGTAGTATATTAGGAAATAAATTCAGTAACTGTATGCGATCAAAGCCCTTTCTTGATCTGGTTCAGTTTACGATATATATTACTCGAATGTAATAGTGTTTTCGTTGAACTCCTCCTCCGCATTTTCTGGTTCTTCATCATCAATTGCCGTTGCATAAATACTGTAGGTGATTGCACTAATTATTGGCATTGTAAAAACGATTCCGATACATAAAGCAAAAATACCAAGCATACAAAAAAGCCCAGCTACAATTAATAGTCCCAATAGGATAAAGAACTGCTTAGAAACAACGGTTATGCTTCCTTGTATGGCATCTAGAGGTTTTAGATGACCGAAGACGATTAACGGTACGGTTAGAAACGTCATAAATGAAAAAAGTAAATTGACCACTACACCAAGAAATTTGTAATCAACCAATTCAAGTCCAACCGCAACCAACGTAGTAAAACTGCTCAAGATTAATGCGGCAAGGAATATATCTTTAAAATAGGAACTGCTATAATAATCGAATGCTGTTCCAATGGAGAACTCTTCGTTTTTGGATGCATTTCTCGCCATTTTAAGTAAGCCAGCATTAAATGGGCTTGTGAGTGCTGTGAACAATATCATGATTACTGAATAGACAAGAATACCAACGGCAGAAAAATTGGCGATGGTGAAATTTTGAAGATCATCGAGGTCTATTCCAAAACCGATAATCCCGATCACAAGTCCTCCTCCTACGATAATAAGGAGCAGCAAGTAAAGTATAAATGCTATACCGCCATTTATTGCAATTTTCTTGTACGTCTCGAAAGCATGGTTGAAAACCGTTCCAAAGTCAAGATTGTACCCATGTAATTTAATGTTTTCAATCGCCTCATTCGTTTTTTTCATAGCAGATTATTTTAAATGTTTTGATTATCAATAGTACGATTTTATTTTTAATTATAACCAATTAAGTAGTTTACGAACCCAATTAATTTTGTCCCGATACGGTGCATAACGAATAGGAATATCAAGCCAATTGGCTTTTTTTACAATTGATTTATGATTTGAAAACGTGTCGAAACTGAACTTGCCATGGTAGGCGCCCATCCCCGATTGACCAACACCGCCAAATGGGAGGTTTCTGTTCGCTAAATGAATCGCTATATCATTGACACAGCCTCCACCAAAACTGTATTTTGAAAGGCACGTCTCGATAAAATATTTTGAGGTTGAAAAGATATAAAGAGCCAACGGTTTTTCATATTTTGAAAGAATAATTTCTAATTCCTCCTCGTTTTTGTATGAGAGGATTGGCAATATTGGACCGAAAATTTCATCTTTCATTAATGCACTTTCGAGAGCAGGTTCGTTAATCAGAGTGGGCGAAATGTAAAGCTCATTTTCGTTTAATTTTCCACCAGTAATTATTTCTTGTTCTTTTAGCAATCGCTCAAGTCTTTGAAAGTTTTTTTGGTTGATGATTCTCGCGAGGTCTGGAGATAATTCAGGGTTTTCTCCATAAGCAGTGACGATTTCCTCTTGTAAATATTTTACCAATTGCTCTTTGACCTCGGCATGAACCAAAAGATAGTCTGGAGCAACACAAGTCTGTCCCGCATTGAGGAATTTCCCCCAAACGATTCTTTTTGCTGCTAACTGTAAGGAAGCGGTTTTATCAACAATACAAGGACTTTTTCCTCCTAGTTCCAATGTCACTGGTGTCAAATGGATTGCGGCGGCTTTTGCTACAATTTTACCAACCGCTACACTTCCAGTAAAAAAAATATAATCCCAACGCTTTGTAAGCAATTCGCTAGCAGTAT
>CALPOS020000254.1 GCA_943325255.2 Sphingobacterium thalpophilum | reverse complement strand
TTAAGTTTTTTAGGCAAAGCTCAAAACAAATTCAAAATTTATGATGCTTATAACTTAATTGGGATAAATTCTAATCAATTAAGAAATTATAATAGGGCAATTGAATATCATAATAAGGCATTAAATTATCTAAAGGAAAATAATTTAAAGAACAAATACCATTTGGACGCAAGTTCATTAAATAATATTGGATACGTCTATCAGAATATTAATAAGCATAAAGAGGCTATAAAGAGTTTCAATCTTGCTTTAGCTGACAGGAATTTATATAGTGACAATCCTAGTTTGTATGCAATGTTAATAGATAATTTAGCATATTCTCAATTTAAGCTTAGAGATTTTAGCCAGATTCCAAAGTTGTTTTACGAGTCGTTAAGAATTCGAGATAGTCTCAAAATTGATTTGTCAGGAATTATTTTAAACAAGATTCACCTTTCTGAACTTTCTGCTGCAAAAGGCGATACGCTGGAATCTCAAAAATTTGCAAAAGAGGCCTTGCAGTTTTCTAGAGAAACTAACGTTTCCTCTGATATTTTGGCTTCGCTACAACAATTATCTTCAGTAGAGCATAAGAATGCTGCCAAGTATTCAAAAGAATATATAAAAATTAACGATAGCGTTCAACAAGAAGAACGTAAATCCAAAGACAAATTCGCCCGTATCGCCTTCGAAACCGACGAAATAATTCAAGAAAAAGACAAACTCGCCGAGCAAAACCGCAGCCTACTCTATTTCTTCATTGGAACTTTATTCGTGGGCTTGTTATTATTTGTCATCCGTACCCAACGGGCTAAGAATCGGGAATTATTGCTTAAACAACAACAGCAAAAAGTAAACGAGGAAATTTACAATCTGATGATTTCTCAGCAGGCAACCATCGAAGAAAACCGAGTTAAAGAAAAAAAACGCATCGCCCAAGAATTGCACGATGGGGTGTTGGGAAGATTGTTTGGCGCTCGACTCAATCTAGATAGTTTGAATCGTTTTAGTGATGACGAATCCGTTACCAGTCGTTTTAATTATTTGGCCGAGCTCAAAAATATTGAACAAGATATCCGTGAAATTTCGCATGACCTAAATCGAGAGAAATATGTGCTCATCAATAATTTTGTTGCCATTGTTAGTAATTTATTAGAAGAACAATCCAACTCTTTTGAAGCAGATTTGACGTCTTCGCTAGACGAAAGCATTCAATGGGATAAAGTGTCGAATGCCGTCAAAATCAACTTGTATCGTATCCTGCAAGAATCTTTGCAAAACATCAACAAATATGCAAATGCGCAACATATTGCTGTAGAGTTTAAAAAGGAAAACGACCAAATTATGTTTAAGATTACCGATGATGGAAGTGGCTTTGATGTGAATACCAAGAAGAAAGGAATCGGTCTTCAAAACATGCAGTCGCGCGTACAGGAATGTGACGGAACGTTTGAAATTAAGTCAAGAAAAGGAAAAGGAACAACCACCGTAGTTTTTGTTCCTATAGAAAAAAAGTTAGAAGAAGTGTAAAATGAATACCGCCCTAAACATACTCATTGTCGAAGATCATCCTACCATGATTGAAGGATATAAGAGTATTTTGTCGGCACAGTTCAAGTTGGACGAAGAAGTGATCATCACGACCGCCTTCAACTGCGAAATGGCGTATCAAAAAATTTCCACTACAATAGTTCCATACGATATTGCCTTATTAGACATGATTATTCCACCTTTTGAAGCAATGAAATTGTATTCAGGAGAAGAGCTCGCCATGCTGCTTCAGCAAAAGATGCCAGATTGCCAGATTATCATGTCGACTTCTCATACCGAAGCGTTCGTGTTATACAATTTGATCAAGAAAGTGAATCCTTCCGGCGTGTTGGTCAAAAGCGATTATAATCCTGAAGAATTTCTGCTAGCGATTCAGAAAATTAGAGAAGGCGAAAAGTACTTTAGCGCCACGGCAAAATTAAGCATTAAAGAAGTTCATCAAGAAAATCAATATCTGGACTCTTATAACCGCCGGATCATTTCTTTGCTGGCCAAAGGCATTAAGACCAAAAACCTTCCGCAGCATCTAAATATTACAATTAGCGCAATCGATAAAAGAAAAGCGCATATCAAAGAGGTGTTTGGAATTCAAAAAGGAACAGACGAGGACATTCTCAGAGAAGCAAAGAACCGGGGCCTTATTTGATTTAACAATTGCTGCAGAAAATCTAGACCTCCAAACTCCAAAATTTATAGTATTTTTAAAGTCAATCAAATTAGTAGAAATGACTTTAAAATATTTATCTCGTCTGATGCTATTGTCATTGATATGCGTTTTAAGTTGTTCCAAATCAGAGCAAGCGCGTCAACTTGGCACACAAAAGGACAGTATTAGTTATTACATCAACAAGGCTTCAGATATAAGAGTCTCATATAACCAAAGGTTGGCCTACAACCAAAAAGCGCAAGAACTTTTGCTAAAGCAAAAATATGATTCGCTAAACTCGGATAGACTAATCAAAGTTGCAAAGAATTTTTATCGATTGAATTCCTGGAAGCTTTTAAAAACTACAAGTCAAATAATATTAGCAAGAAGCGTAGATAAAAAAGATCCTTATTTTTTGGGGCAATCTTATCGTTGGTTGGGTGTCTATTATGTAAATGTGAGCATTAATGATAGTGCCTTTTACTTTTTTTCTAAAGCGGAGAGAATTCATAAAAAATTAAAAAATTATAAAGAATTATGCTGCATTACTATAGACAAATCATTAGTTCAATATTATGCTTGTGATTATTTAGGAAGTGAAACATCTGCAATAAAAGCATTAAGAATTGCCAAAGAAAAAAATTTAATTGAATTACAAGCAGATTGCTATTTTTATTTGAATTTTAATTCAAATGAACTTCAAAATTATAAATCAGCAATAAATTTCGGCAAAAAGGCACTGGAGCTTTGTCAGAAAAATCCAAAATCGTTTAACCCTCGTGATATAGCATTTTCTTTAAATCAAATTGCTTACAGCTACAAAAGGTGGGGAAAAATAGAAGAAGCCATAAAATATTACAATTTAGCATTAAGGAAAGATCAAAATTCGGTACTTTATCCATCGGCATATTGTATGATGTTAGATAATTATGCAAGCGCTAAACTTAAATTAGGAGATTATAAGGATGTTGCAAGATTTCACATTGAAGCAAGTAATATTAGAGATAGCCTTCATATTGATCAAGGACGAAATATTAATAGGTTATTCCTCTCCGAATACTACCAAGCCACCAACCAAACCGTCAAAGCGCAACAATTTGCCCACGAAGCTTATTCCCTTTCTAAAAGTTACAGA
>CALPOS020000253.1 GCA_943325255.2 Sphingobacterium thalpophilum | reverse complement strand
CCTTCATAGAAAGGCAGTCTTTCAAATAACTCCGTTTTTACTTTTTTGAGGTAATCCAGTCTGTTGGTTTGTGTAGAATCGATTAATGAAACCAATTGAAATTTTTGAGCAATGGTGTCTTTTTCTAATTTTTTCAAATCATTTAAAGACACAACCAAATCAACTTCGTTTGCTTTTTTAAGGCCAGTCATCAATTCGTTCCAAGCGGCGAAAGCTTTTGGAGTAAAGAAAGCATTGTCGTTAAATCCAATAACGATGAGGTTTCCCTCTTCTCCAAATTTGTCTAAGAAATCCTGATAATGTTGGTTTATAATGTGTTTTTTAGGCAGAAGATTGGCTTCTGTATAGGTCATTCCTAAATTTCTCCATTGAAAACCCAGAAAAATAGTAAGCGCAACAATAGCGACAATAATGGCGTTTCGGTTCTTAAGTATAATTCTGGCTAATCCTTCCCAGAATCCAACCTGATGCGTGTTTTTCATATGCGTGTAAAAACGAGTCGCAAAGGTAAATAAAACAAGAGAAATTCAATTCATTCGGGCGCTAGTTTTCTAAAAAAATTGCCTTTTCTTAAACTAGAACAAATTTTTGGCGATTATTTTTTTTGACATTATAATTTCTATATTTGGGTTCAAATCATTCGCGCCAAACGACGTATTAAATTAGGACTAAAAACGCTATGAAGAATTTCAAGAATTCCATATTTTATATCATTGTAACAGGTGGCTTTTCGGCCATGATCTACTGGATTCTTGCGCAGGGAAAATTCTTGGAAATTGGCAGAAATATTGTAGTTGCTAATTCGACCAATTCGCAATGGACAGAATTTATTGCCTCGCTGCTTCACAATGTGAAACATCCTTTAGCGATACTTCTGGCGCAAATTATTACGATTATTATTGTTGCTCGTTTCTTCGGGTGGATGTTCCGCAAAATAGGACAGCCTACAGTGATTGGCGAAATTATCGCAGGGATTGTCCTCGGTCCATCTTTAGTCGGCATGTATTTTCCTGAGTTTTCTCATGCGCTTTTCCCAACGGCTTCTTTAGGAAATCTACAGTTTTTAAGTCAAATAGGGTTGATCCTATTCATGTTTGTCATCGGAATGGAACTTGACTTAAAAGTACTAAAGAACAAAGCCAATGAAGCTCTTGTAATTAGTCACGCCAGTATTATTATTCCTTTCGCATTGGGCGTGGGATTGGCTTATTTTGTTTATCATCGTTTTGCACCACAAGGCGTCGAGTTCTTGTCTTTCAGTCTTTTTCTAGGTATCGCGATGAGCATCACTGCCTTCCCAGTATTGGCAAGGATTGTTCAGGAGAGAGGCATTCATAAAACCAAGATTGGCACGATTGTAATTACTTGCGCCGCAACAGACGACATCACAGCTTGGTGTATTTTGGCCGCAGTAATTGCAATTGTCAAAGCAGGATCTTTTGTAAGTTCACTATACATTATCGGATTGGCATTCGCCTACGTTTTGGTAATGATATTTGTTGTCAAGCCCTTTTTGAAAAGAATTGGAGATTTGTACGGTACAAAAAACAAGTTGAATAAACCAGTTGTGGCGATTTTCTTTTTAACGTTGATTCTATCGTCATACTTGACTGAAATTATCGGAATTCACGCGCTTTTTGGGGCGTTTATGACTGGAGCAATCATGCCAGATATCTCGAAGTTTAGAGCTATTTTTATTAATAAAGTCGAAGATGTCTCGGTGATATTATTACTGCCGTTGTTTTTTGTATTCACAGGCTTACGAACTCAAATAGGCTTAATCAATGATTCGTATTTGTGGGAGATTACAGGTTGGATTATTCTCGTTGCTGTCGCTGGAAAATTTTTCGGCAGTGCATTAGCGGCTAAATTCGTTGGTCAAAATTGGCAAGAAAGTTTGACAATTGGCGCCCTAATGAATACGCGTGGTTTAATGGAGTTGGTCGTATTGAATATTGGATATGATTTGGGTGTTTTGACCTCTGAAATTTTTACGATGATGGTAATTATGGCTTTGGTAACGACTTTTATGACAGGTCCAGCGCTCGATTTAATTAATTATATATTCAAGACGAAAGACATTTTTATTCCAGATGAGATTGAACATAATGGCAACAAGTACAAGATTCTTATTTCCTTCGGGAACAACGAAAAAGGCAAATCATTGTTGCGATTGGCTAATAGTTTTGTGGCAAAACAGAAAGATACTTCAAGCATTACAGCTATGCATTTATCTCTAAGCGACGAAATGCATTCCTATAACCTAGAAGAGCAAGAAAAGAAACGATTTACTCCTATTTTGGAAGAATCTAAAATTCTGAAACAAGAAATCACGACGATTTTTAAAGCTACGGTCGATATCGAAACTGATATCTCTGATATTGCCAATCAAGGTGACTACGACTTGCTATTAGTCGGTCTGGGGAAATCAATTTTTGAAGGAACCTTATTGGGAAAAGTGCTGGGCTTTACTACGAGAATCATCAATCCAGATCGTCTCATTGACAAGTTTATCGGAAAAGAAGGATTGTTTGAAAATTCTCCTTTCGATGAAAGAACCCGTCAAATCATTTCAAAGAGTAAAATGCCTCTTGGTGTATTAATCGATAAAGATTTACAAGAAGTAAAAAATGTATTTGTCCCATTCTTTTCGTCAGATGATGCTTTTTTGATTGACTATTTTCAAAAGTTGATTTACAACAGCGACTCCAATATTTCCCTTTTAGACATCAATAATTTGGTCAAAAATAATTTTGTGATGGGAAGCGCCATTCATTCATTGGAAGATAAATACCCAAATAACATTACTGTTCTTCAAGACAGAACGATGAAAAAAGACTTCCTGTCCAAACAAGATTTAATGATTATCAGTCTGGAAAGCTGGAAAAAACTGGTTGACTCTCAAAGTCTATGGTTGAGCCATGTGCCATCGGTACTGATTTTAAAACCCTAAATTCAAAATAAAAGATAATTTTATCGCAAGATTATCTTCTGTTTTCGCCAGTTGATAAGGTCCATAACGGTAAAATGCAGTTAATCCAAACCCACTGTAAATCTGATTTAATTCGATTCCGGATTCATAATAGCCTTTTTCTAAAGTGTTGAATTCCACACCAAGGTGACGTTCTTTATGTTGCATTCCTCCCCATGCCGCACGTGTCACTAAAACAAAAGCAGGTTTTACTTTTCTTGATATTTTTAGCCTTTTAAATCCGTGTTTGATGTGAATCATCGCAAATTCACTCGAGAAAAACTCGTTAAAAAACATGGTTTCAAAACTATTCTTCCCAGCAATCGTAATGCGTTCAATGAGCTTAT
>CALPOS020000252.1 GCA_943325255.2 Sphingobacterium thalpophilum | reverse complement strand
GTTCGTCTGCGCCTCGGGTGAGATTAAGAGGAGGACAGCCAGTGGCTGTCAGGTATTTTGGTTTGCGTGAGGGATTGCAGCGGTTATCCTTTTGCGCCTATTCTCAGTTTATATTTTAGGCAGAAGGCCTGGCGCAAAAGATAGTAGCGGAAAGCCCGACCCTTGTGGTCACGCCCCAATCTTTCAAATAGATTAAAAGGACATTATTGAAAGAAATTCCACACCAGACCGAACCGAACTATGAAATCACGATAGGGGTAATTGGGTGCGGCGTAAAATTCGTTTCGACTTGACATCGCGGAATTGAAATGCTCTGCTTTTAGGAAGATTCGTGTTTGCCTGATTCGAGCGTTGATGAAGAAATCTAGATTGGCAAAATCACCGATCTCTTGTTGGTTTTGGACAAAGAAGTCGCTGAGTATCGGGTTATACCCATTGGCATAGTGTTTTGTAAAGTAGTTGAAGGTCACACCGGTTTGCAAATAAAGTGCTCTGGTGAAGAAATAGTCGGAGAAATAAAGTGTATTCCTGGCGACAATTTTCGGGACGTTTACAATATCGTCGTCTTGAGATACTTCCTGATACAATAAAGTATTGTCGAGTGCTAGTTTCCAAAACTTGATTTCTTTATTAACTTTTAGGGACAAGTATTGAATTGATTTGTTGTATTGTTTTGGTGAGATTAATTGAATGCTATCGTTGGCACTATCATCACTGAAATAAAGGAAATTGTCGAAATTCGATATTTGCAAGGAAGCATTTGCCCATTGTGTGTTGGCGTTGGCTTGAATTGTGTTAATCTTTTCGTTTTTGAAGTTATTAAACCAATTGTATGCTACAAAAGAGCTTTGGTGTAAGTTATAAACGTTGTCAGGTAGTTTGTTCGTGTTTTGGTACGCAAAATCGATTTCGTTCTTCGGATTGAAACGATAGGCAAGTTTTCCTTCGATGTTTGTTAGTGACTGGTTTGTAATTGAATTGGTATAAGCGAGCTGCCCTTTCCATTTGTTTTTTCTATATTCATATTCGGCACTAAAGTTATTGATCTTATCATTTAATGCACTTGGAATTGGCTGGTTTTCTAAGAAAATAACGGTTCCATAATAATGATTATATCTAAAGTCATCCAGAGAAAAACGGAAGCTGCCCAATATTTTGTTTTCATAAATAGCGCCAACTTTATTATACATTTTATTGTAGCGCAACTGATCTTTGACCTGAGAAGTGCTGTAGGTATTACCAAAATGATTGATAGTTCTACCACCAATTGTTGAACTTATGCTTGGTTGTAAGTATTCATAAAACTTACTTTCATAATTAAATTGATGTGAGACATAGAGATTATTTGTGGCATTTGACGGATTCACTCGAAAGGTATGATTAATGAAGTAGCGCTTTCCTTTCAAGAAAGACTTTGCATCTTTTAGATACACTTCGAGTCGCGGTCTTTGTTTAAAGTCGGGGTTTTTTCCTTCAAAATCTTCCAGTGTTGTGATTCCTCCATTTTCACCATTTAGAAAATCTTGTCCTGTGAAATGACCGTTGATTATATATCTTCTAGATTTGGTATGATAGCTTGTAGTAAATCTAAAATTTCCATTACTAGACAACTGATTTATATACTTCCCTAAGGAGCGGACTCCTTTATAGGATAGAGAAAAGTTAAATTGCTCAGAAGTGTTTAAGGTTAGTAAAGCGTCAAGGGACTGGCCTTGCTCCATAACTGTTTTGAAATACAAATCCGTTAATGGTGTTGCTACATCGTAGTACTTCATCTGATCGGCTTCATCATAATTGAAGTGTTTGCCTTTGTATCCCATTTCGGGATAAGGATTAAATTTGTTTAATCCAAAATCTAAAGTGGTGTAAGTATGTCCCTCGTTTAGGAACGGCAATAAACCAAATATATCCTTACGAAGATAATTGTACTCATACTCCTTCTTTATGGTTAAAGAAGTATCCACGTAAGTAGTGTCTTTCGATAGCGTAAAAATCTTGTAGGAAGTGATAGGCGCTTTTTTGGCTTTTTCTTTTGCTTTTTGTTCCGTTGATTTTAAAAGACTTTTTCGAGGCTTTTCCTTTCCTGGCTCTTGAGAATATACAGCCAAGGTAAAAAGAACAAATAACACAGCAAGAATACTTCTCATAGTTTGACAATAATGAGGCAAAAATAACTATTTGTCGGGAATTAGAATTGAATTCCAGAGAACTTATCAAGAAGAAAATTTATAAATAAAAAAAGCCATCCAAAATTGGATGGCTTATCTATATTAAAAAAGGAACATTCTTATTGTTTTACAACTTTAATAGTTGAAGCGTTACCTAATGTATTTGTAACATTCACCATGTAAAGACCTGAATTCAATGAAGAAACATTCATTTCTACTGAACTAGCAGCAGTAGTGCTTTGTGAAGCCACTTGTTTTCCAAGAATATCGTATACAGTAACATTTGTAATGTCTTTACCGTTCACAGTAAGAACTCCAGAAGTTTGGTTTAATGCTGCGCTGAATGATTTATCATTTGAGAAAGTTGAAGTTGACAATGTACTAGCATCTCCAATCCATTTCCACATACCTCCTTCTACTGAAGAAGCTGTAAATCCACTAGCAAGACCGTGAGTTGCATCGTAAAAAACCAAACAACCACCACCATCAACATCAAACTCATCCAATTCATTGATATCAACCCAAGTAGCACCACTATCTACACTGTAAGACGATCCTCTACCAATACCATCAATATCTTCTCCTGTTGTAAGGTAAACTGTTGGCAAACCTGGAACTCTTGAAACATCAAAATTTCTGTAGTATCCAGTAGGTGTTACATCTTCTGTCCATGTTGCAGTACCATCAGCAGTTCTAAAGAACCCGTGTGTAGCGCTAATTAGGATACCATTATTTTCGTCAGCCATAGCATATGAACCACTTTCGGTTGCAGAACCAAAATCACCAAGAGGCGACTGAGCTACAGTCCATGTTGCACCACGATCCGTTGTTTTGTATATTCTACCTCTGTTTGTTCCAAACCACAAGATGTCTCCCAATACTTCATAGTTATGTGTGTATCCATACTCACCAGCTAACGGTGCAGGAATACTAGCAGAAGGAATTCTTGTCCAGTTTGAACCACCATCAGTTGTAGTATAAATTTCAAAATAACCACCAGCTGGATCACCCATCGTTAAACCAACATTTGCATCCCAAAAGTGCACGATATTAGCAAAAGAGTCAGTCCCAGTATTGTATGATGCTGAAGGTTGCTTTTGCCATGTAAGACCGCTATCAACGGTTCTCCAAATTCCACCTTGAACACCAGC
>CALPOS020000251.1 GCA_943325255.2 Sphingobacterium thalpophilum | reverse complement strand
GCTAAGTCTTTATGATTCTTGGTGTCAATCAAAGTGGCAATTTTGTTTAAAGTCGCAAAATCATATAAGTCAATTTGCATTGTTCGTGTAGGACGATCAAAATTGAGAACGGTATATTGATTGGTATTTTTTAATGACTGTAATTCATCCATTCCTTTGGCTCGGAAAGCACCTGTATAAATATCTTCGACGGTTATTTTTTGTTGGGCTACTGCTAAAGTGCAGATAAAAAGGAAAATGGCAAGAAGTTGGTTTGATTTCATATTTTAAAAAGACAATTAGAACTGTCAATTTTAGTGAAAAAAATACAATTAACGGCATTTTTTTCTGTTAAATGCAAAATTCAAGTCCAGACAAGCCGACTCAAAGTCGATAATTTTATAGTAAATAATTCATCGAAACTGTATCTTTACGGCCAATACGATCAAATAGAATTTCAATGAACAACGCCATTTCAGGTTTCTCTAAGTTATCCAAAGAAGAAAAAATCAATTGGATTGCGAACCACTATTTTTCCGATCCAACCGCAGCAATCACTTTGCTTAAAAACTATTGGAATTCTGATTCAGAGGTTCAGAAATTACACGATGATTTTATTGAAAACACCATATCCAATTTCTATTTGCCTCTAGGTGTCGCGCCAAACTTTATCATCAACGGAAAAGAAGTGACGATTCCGATGGCCATCGAAGAAAGCTCTGTAGTAGCTGCTGCTGCGAAATCGGCAAAGTTCTGGTCTACGCGAGGCGGCTTTAAAGCGACTGTCCTCAACACCGAAAAAATTGGTCAAGTTCATTTTATTTATACTGGCGATTCAAACAAATTAGAGCAATTCTTTGCTCAGGTGAAACCGCAATTATTTTCAGATACCGAAACCATCACCAAAAATATGCGGCAACGCGGTGGTGGAATTCTGAACATTGAACTGAGAAATCAAACCGACAAATTGCCTGGCTATTTCCAATTGCACGCGACTTTTGATACGCAAGATTCGATGGGCGCCAACTTTATCAATTCGTGTTTAGAGCAATTTGCAAAAACCTTCAAGCAAGCAGCACTTCACTTTGACGCTTTTTCTGACGACGAAAAAAACATCGAAATCGTTATGAGCATTCTGTCGAATTATGTTCCGAATTGCATCGTCAGAGCCGAAGTTTCCTGCAAACTCGAGGAATTAGCGGAGAAAAAAATCGAAAATCCACAAGAATTCGCGGAAAAATTTGTTCGCGCCATTCAAATTGCACAAGTAGAACCTTTTCGCGCCGTAACTCATAACAAAGGCATCATGAACGGCATTGATGCGGTTGTGCTTGCCACAGGAAATGACTTTCGCGCCGTCGAAGCTGGAATTCACGCTTATGCCGCTAGAGACGGACAATACCGAAGTCTTTCCTCGGCCAAAATCGAAAACGGAATTTTCAGTTTTTGGATTGAGATCCCATTGGCGTTAGGAACTGTTGGCGGACTAACTTCTTTGCATCCACTGGTGAAATTTTCGCTAACCATGCTAGAAAATCCATCCGCGAAAGAACTTATGCAAATCGTGGCAGTCGCTGGTTTGGCTCAGAATTTTGCCGCTTTGCGATCTTTAACGACAACCGGGATTCAGGAAGGTCACATGAAAATGCATTTGAATAATATCCTCAATCAACTAGAAGCCACAGCAGCCGAACGCAATCTGGTACGAGATCATTTCAAAGAAAACGTCGTTTCGCATGCAGCGGTAGTTTCCTTTGTAGAAAATTTGAGGAATGTTCGTTAGGAGCTGTGTCCCGCTATCCGTTGCAATCTTTTGTGTTTTTGTCACCTCGAGCGCAGTCGAGGGGAAATCTCATAAAACACAAAAGGATTTCCACTGCTATCGGGGCTAGGGCAATCAATTGAAGATTGAAGATTTCGGATATTTGATTTTAGATTCATACTATAAGTTACACATCATTAAATTGAAATGAAGCAAACCTTCTACAGCAACGGAAAATTACTCCTCACCAGCGAATATCTCGTTCTAGATGGTGCGAAAGCCTTAGCGTTGCCTACCAAATTTGGACAAGACTTAACGGTGGAAAACGGCGCCAATCAAGAAATCCGTTGGACGAGTTTCGACTATGACCATGACATCTGGTTTGAATCTACGCTATCATTTCACGATATTAAAGCAAAGGTTTCCTTCGAAAACCAACCTGAGAAAACAACACTCATTAGAATTTTACACGAAGCATTTTTGTTAGATCCAAATTATCTGAATAATTCTGACGGCTATCAAATCGAAACGCAACTCGGATTCCCAAGAAAATGGGGTTTAGGGACTTCTTCTTCACTGATTAACAATATTGCGCAGTGGCGGCAAATTGATGCGTTTACGCTACTTAAAAACAGCTTTGGCGGCAGCGGTTATGATATTGCTTGTGCTCAAAATGATACTGCAATTCTGTATCGACTTCTTGATGGACAACCCGAGATAGAAAAGATTTCCTTTGAGCCACAATGTGTTTCAAATTTATATTTCGTTTATCTCAATCAGAAACAAAGTAGCAAATCGGCCATTGCCTCCTATTATGCGAAGTCAAATCGCGTCGAAGAGCTCGTTCCTTATTTCGATTCAATTACCGAAGACATCCTTCAAAAAAATGATTTTGTCAATTTGAGTTTACTACTGAAGAAACACGAAACCAAAATGAGTGAAGTGTTGTCATTGCCCATGATTCAAGATCAGCTCTTCTCGGATTTCAACGGAACGATAAAAAGTCTTGGGGCTTGGGGAGGTGATTTTGTTTTGGTCGTCGCCTCAGAGAATCCAACAGAGTACTTTAAAGAAAAAGGATACGAAACCATTCTTCCATACTCAGAAATGATTCTATAAAAAAACCCGATTTGAAAAAATCGGGTTTTTAAATATTTACATTCAATCTTAGTAATTGAATTTACCTCTATTGTCTTCTATTTTAGCTTCTTCTTTCAAAGCTGGAATAACTCTTCCGGCATATCCTTGGACTTGTCCTTTCAATTTGGCAACATAGTCTTTGTGGTCTTTCAATACTGGTGCTTTTGTGATCAACGTTGGCTTGATGACATAAACTCCCGCCATTCCTTCAATAGGAGCAGAAACTTTATTTACACCTAATGCAAATGCATTACCTACTACTTTTCTTTCAAAACCAGCATTTGGAATACTTGCATTTTCAACAGTCAAATCTACCGCTTGCTGTACTGCTACTCCAGATGCAGTAGCAATTGCTTGCATAGACGAGCCTTTCATCTTAGCAGCAATTTTTTCTGCTTTTTTCTTATTTCTCAAGATTGGTTCAACCATTGGTTTTGCT
>CALPOS020000250.1 GCA_943325255.2 Sphingobacterium thalpophilum | reverse complement strand
AGCTCTTTTTTAAAACGGAATAAACAAGAAGTTCAAAAAGGAATCATATTGGTTGTTGGGAAGCACATGAACAGGACTGCTCTCGGAATTGTAGATGCCATCTTAACAGTGTATCCTAATTTATCTTTCGAAGAACTTAAGGAGATGTTGCCAGATACTATAAATCCGTCTGCTCCAAAAAATTACAAATCATTATTTGCGCCCTATAACCCCAATAGAAAATATGGCGTTGTTCAACCAGGTTCCATAAAAAAAGAAGCGATTGAAAACGGGTTAGACATCAACGCTTCTCACTTTACTGAAAACGAGGAGACTTTTATTACGAGTGATGGCATAGAAGTTTTGGTGAGTAAAAGTTGGGAAACTTCGGATACTTTGACTGGAGAAAATGATCTGCAAAATTTAATTGACCATGTAAAACAATATGGAATAATAGTTAATGCTGCAGAACCCAAAACTGAACCTTTTAAAACAGGAAGCTACCAATTGTATATTCTAAATGATCAACTTCTTATAGAAATTAATAATTTCAAAAAAACCAATTATTTGTTTTTAGGCATTGCATTAGCAATAATTATAAGTCTAATAGCAGTTTATTTAGTAACAAAATAACACTTAAAAAATGAAAAACTCGAATATAATTGACAAACCTAGAAAAGCTGGCGCTCCTGATTTATTAGGGGTTGATGATTACATGAGAGCATTAATTAAGTTTATAGAAACATGCAATATGCCCACAACAATTGCAGTTCAAGGCGAATGGGGCAGCGGAAAAACATCGATGCTGAACCAAATTAAACATGAAATTTGCGAAACAGGTTTAAATAAGGAATTGGATGATAAATTACCTTATTATGGTATCTGGATTAATACTTGGCAGTATTCGATAATGAAAACCAGAGAGGAAACGCTGATGGCAATTATCGGTGGATTAACCAATGAAATTTCTAAAATAATAAAGCGCAAGCATGAGTCGCAATCACAAGCTGTATTAAATAAAGTTTCAAGCTTATTTGGTAAAATTGCCAAGGCAGGAGCGAAAGCGGCAGTTTCTCAAATAGGTTTAGAAGGCGACATCATTGACTCCGTTATCGGAAATGGGGAAGACACTGTTGATTTGTTAAATTTCAAAAACTCCTTACAAGAAGCTATAAATACTTGTTTAGAATTAGATAAAAAGCAAGGAAATAACAACAGAGGATTTGTTTTCTTTATTGATGACTTAGATAGAATTGATCCGCCTGTAGCGGTGGAGATTTTAGAACTAATCAAAAATATTTTTGAAGTTGACAACTGTATTTTTGTACTAGCCATCGATTATGAAGTGGTAGTTAAAGGATTGGTTCCCAAGTTTGGTCCATTAACAGAGAAAAATGAAAGAGAATTTAGATCGTTCTTTGATAAAATTATTCAACTTCCTTTTTCTATGCCGGTTGCGATGTATGATGTGAATAATTTTCTAATTGAATCCTTAGAAGCTATAGGATATATAGACGAAAAGTTTGCCGAAAATGAGTCTATGAAGGATCGATTAACCGATTTTGCTATGCTTTCAGTTGGGACAAACCCTAGATCATTAAAAAGATTAATTAACACCATATCATTACTTAAGATTATTGGTGAACAAAAAGATGAAACTGAAAAGGAAGTCTACGAATTGGTGGTTAATTTTGGATTAGTGTGCATACAAATTGCTTATCCTAAAATTTACCAAGCGCTTATTGAAGAGCCAGATTATAAATCTTGGACAGACAAAACTGCAAAAAAAATGAGATTGAACGAATTGTCAGAATCTCAATCTATTGCACTAAAAGACACAACGGAATTTGATGATGAATGGGAAATCATCTTATTTCGTATATGTCAAAACGACCCTTACTTATCTTCAAGAGCCTTTCAGATTTCGCAATTGTTGAATTATTTGAGCGAAATAATACCTGAAAACATTAAAGATTTTGGAGCTGAAATAGCTAAAATATTAGGTGCAAGTTCGGTTACCAGTGTGAGTTTAGATAGCGTTCCAAAGCAGACTAAAAAAGGTGAAAAAATAAGATTTGAGGGTTGGCAAGGTTTTGAACAAATGATAAAAGGCGGTAAAAACATTAATACCTTTTTACCCGATTTAAAATCTATTCATGATTATTTCGAAAAAGAATACAAAGATGTAATTCAATTTAATTATACCCCAAATTTCTTGACCATTGCTTGTAAATATCCTAGTTCAAGATCTAGAACAATCATTTTTATTAGATTAAAAAAAGAATCTGTATTGTTTGAATATTCGGATAAACCTGTATTGATTAGCTCAATTTCTGATTTTAGTGACACCATAAAAGATGAATTAAAAAAACGTTTTAATGAATTATCAACCAAAAAAATAAATTAAAGATGTTTGGATTTAAAGGAAAATACGGCGTCTCATTTTCATTGAATAGACTCGTTGGTATTAGTGGACTTAAAAATAGTATTGCAAGAAAAACAGGTATTCCGACAACAAAAGGAGGGATTGAACGTAAAATTGGCAGAACAATTATAAATTCCATTTTTGGCAAGTAAATCAAGTTCTTACTTAACAGTTATCTGTTCCCTGTTAGTTTATCCTTACTATTATATACTCCTGCCTGCTCTAAAATGTTTAATACAGAATATTGCGAGCTACTATCATAGCAACACAAGTAAGTACTTTTTACCATTTTATCTAAAATCAAAAATCAATGAAATTAACATTACGAAAAAATCGAATAAATAGAAAAGACCTAGCAGAGGAAAACAATTCAAAGAATAATATTGAATTGGATAATTATGGTGTCAAATTAATAAAATCCATCGGTATCGTCGGCTTAATAATCGGCATTGTTGCTTTAGCTCTATTTTATTTTTGGGTATTTAAAAAGATGTTTTAAAAATCAAAAGCAGTATGGATAGCATAGCGTTCATCAATTACCTTACAAAATATTTTGGAAATAAAGTTTTGAATGTTTTAGAAGAAAAAGAAGAAGGTGTAAGTATTAATTCTAGCAAAATTGAAGCATATAACTTAGCCAATCCTAAAACCATTGACAAATGTACTGATTGTATTGCAACTAAGTATAGACAAGATTTGCCTTTTTGGATTAATAATTTTAGTAATAAAAAAATAATGATTATCGCTCAAGATGCAGGAAAAGGAGCGGAAGATCAAAAAATAAATACTGTATTTGACATGCATTCTTTTCATTTAAATGAAGAGCAATACATCAATAAACACATGACACATCATAAATATGTTGATTTATTTAGAAAAATATCTGGCAAGACTGACTTCTTAGAAGATCTCTATTTT
>CALPOS020000249.1 GCA_943325255.2 Sphingobacterium thalpophilum | reverse complement strand
GTTCAAAATTAAGATTGACCGGCCGTCAGCAGTGGTTTGGACAGAAAGACGCGCCATCACTGCAAACATTGAGTTTCAATGGAAAAATTGGAGAAAGTGAGCAATCAGGTGCCGGAGTTATTGTACACAACGATAAGAATGGATATCATTCTCAGAGCGGGATTAAGGCCACTTATGCCCATCATATTATGTTTTCTCGAGACGCGGTTGATTTAAATCAGGTGTCATTTGGTATGAGTGCTGGCTTGGTTCAGAGCTTATTGGATGAAACAGAATTTTTACGGCAGGGTTTATATGATCCGAATATTGACGGGACTATTGTTCAAAAATATACCTATTTTAATGTCGATGTTGGGATGTCGTACAATTACCTCGAATTTTACACGCATGTAACCGTTCAGAATGCATTAAATAGCAGAAGAAGGATATATTCGGAGTACGAAAATGATAACATTAGCAAAGTTATTATTAATTCAGGGTATGTTTTTGGTAACGAAGATGGGTTGCTTTGGGAACCAAGTGCTATGTTTCAGATAGTGAATCAAACAAAAGAAAAAACGATTGATGTTAATTTAAAAGTATACAAGCAATTGGACCTTGGAAGGCTTTGGGGAGGTTTGTCTTATAGAAGGAGTTTAGATGGAGCTGAATACAGAACCAGTGCGACTGCTACTCAAACTCAAAAATTGCAATATATTACCCCAATTGTTGGTTTAAATTATAAAAATTATATGTTCTCTTACACCTATTCGGTCATTACAGGAGCCGTCAAATTTGATAATGGAGGTTTTCATCAGATTACGTTAGGTATGAATATTTTCTGCAAGCCAGAAAAATATCACTGTAATTGTCCGGCAATTAATCCATAAGAATTTAACACAAGTCCCAATAGCATGGGACTTTTTTTTGAAATGATAATTAAAACTATAAACGGAAAAACTCCGATAATGCCACCGGACTGTTTTATCGCCGAAAATGCTACGATTGTCGGGGAAGTCACCGTGGGAAATTCTTGCAGCATTTGGTTTAATGCTGTGATAAGAGGCGATGTTAATTCAATCACTATCGGGAATATGGTCAATATTCAGGATGGAGCAATTGTTCATTGCACGTATCAAAAGCACGCTACCGTAATCGGCAATAATGTTTCAGTCGGACATAACGCAATTGTTCATGGATGTACAATTGAAGATAATGTCTTAGTAGGGATGGGAGCAATCATCATGGATAACTGTCATATTGGAAGTAATTCTATCATCGCTGCCGGAGCTGTAGTTACGCAGAATACTATTGTGCCATCAGGTTCAATTTATGCTGGTGTGCCCGCAAAATGGGTAAAAGACATTAACACATCCGATTTTGGCACCGAAATTAATCGTATTGCTAATAACTACTTGTTGTATTCAGGATGGTATAAAGACGATAAGTAAAATCAAAAGTCTTTGTAAATAACTTCGTGCTTATTTTTCAGAATTTCTCGAAGTACGTTTGTGTTTCCATTGGTGTAAAACTGTGTTGTAGCTTCGCCTTCATCATGCAATCCAACTCTTTCCTTTAAAACATTTAAAGTTTGTTTCGCAACGGCTTCGCCAGAGTCGATTATCGTAATATGATCAGGGAGAATTTTTCTTAATTGGGGTATCAAAAAAGGATAATGACTGCAACCAAGAACCAAGAAATCTATGTTCTGCTCTACCATTGGATCTACGTAAGAATGAAGGAGTTCTGTCATTTTAGCAGATTCTAGTTCGCCATTTTCAATGAGTTCAACTAAGCCGTACCCAACCTGTTCAATAATTTTTGTGTCCTGATACATTTCAAGCGACTTATTAAACAGCTCGCTGCTCAATGTTCCTTTCGTGGCTAAAATTCCGATAATTTGTGTGTTAGAATGAATCGCGGCAGGCTTAATAGCAGGCTCAATACCGATAAATGGGACTTGATATCGTGAGCGAAGTTCTTTAATAGCATTGGTTGTAGCAGTATTACAAGCAACTACAATTATTTTTGCATTTTTAGACAGAAGAAATTCGGTGTTCTTAATGCAAAGTGCTAGAATTTCTTCTTTCGACCTTACGCCATAAGGGGCATTTTTACTGTCTGCAAGATAGATGGTGTCTTCATTTGGCATTAGATTATGAATCGCTGACCAAATCGATACGCCGCCAACACCAGAATCAAAAAGGCCTATGGGATTATTGTTCGTCATAAAACAAAGGTAAAAAAAAACTACTCAATCCTATGTTCGAATTGAGTAGTTCAAATGATGAAATTAATTGGATTAGAATCCTAAATCTTTCTTTACATCAGCCGTTATATTTGGTCCATCCGTCAAAAGAAGACCTTCTGAGTTCAAAACGTATTGATAACCTTTTGCTTTTCCAACTTTTTGAATAGAGGCTTTTACCTTTTCCATGATTGGTTTTACAATATCAGCTTCTTTTTGTTGTAATTCTTTTTGAGCATTATCTCTGTAATCAACAATTCTTTTTTGCATGTCTTGAACCTCCTTTGATCTAGTTTCATTTACTGCATCAGTTACCGTAGTTGCTTCTTGCTCGTATTTCTTTAATTTATTTTGATACTCATCAACCATGGTTTTATATTCACCGTCATAAGTGCCACTTAATTTTTCTAATTGTTTTTGAGCGTCAAGCATAGCTGGCATTTTTGCCATTAATTCACTAACGTCAACATGTGCTAACTTTGCTTGCGCATGTATTTTTTGATTGCCAGCAACGAAAAGAAACGCTGCTACTACTAAGATTTTAAATTCTTTCTTCATTTTTATTATTAATTAACGGTTCTTAAACTATTTATACAAAATTACTTTCCTTCTTTTGCTTTTTTTGCAGCTTCTCGTTCTTCAAGTGCTTTTTTCTTTTTTTCCTCAAGTGCTTTTTTACGATCCTCAATAATTTTAGCTCGTTCTTCGGCTGTTTTTAGTTTTTTATTAACAACAGTTGTGTCAGCACTTTTTTTAGGTAATTTTTCTACAGGTATTTTTGTCACATTTTTGTTTGATATCGAGTCTTTCTTGGTACTTACCCCAGCACTTCTCTTTGAGTCTTTTGTCTCTTGAAGTAGTTTCTTTTTATCTTCAATTGCTTTCTTACGATCTGCTAAGACTTTAGCTCTATCTTCTGCTGCTTTTTGCTTTTTTAAGACAAGTGAACTATCGATTTCCTTTTTTGGCAGCGCCGGTTTTAGGTTTTTCTCTACTTTTATGGATGTTGAGTCTTGTGATTTCTCCGTCTTCACTTCATTTTTTATAGGTAATGGTGTACCATTCTTCAGGGCGTCCTTTTCAGCTTTTGCTTGTTTTTTCTTTTCTTCCAAAGCAAGTTTTTTTTCTTCAGCCAATGCCTTTCTGTCAGCAATTAATTTTTCTCT
>CALPOS020000248.1 GCA_943325255.2 Sphingobacterium thalpophilum | reverse complement strand
ATAGTTGTCAATTTCGTGATCAACTTCCGTGTCTTTAATTTTGTTTGCCAAGTGCAACAATTGAATTTCGCAAATTTCGATTCCAGAAGGAATTGTTTTTTCTTCAAATTTTTGTTTGATGATTCTTTCAATTGAAGAAATCTTACGCAATTCACTTTTTGTTACAATAACGATAGAAGTTCCCAATTTTCCGGCTCTTCCTGTTCGTCCTGAACGGTGATTGTACGTTTCAATTTCATCAGGTAATTGATAATTTACAACGTGTGTAATGTTATCAACGTCAATTCCACGAGCAGCCACGTCAGTAGCTACTAGCATTTGAATTTGTCTTCCACGGAATGATTTCATTACAGAATCACGTTGTGCTTGCGATAAATCACCGTGTAAAGCCGCAGCGTTGTAACCGTCTTCGATTAGTTTTTCAGCTACTTGTTGGGTATCTCTTTTGGTTCGACAAAATACTACGGAAAAGATGTCTGGATTTGCATCTGCCAATCTTTTCAATGCTTCGTAACGATCTCTCGCATTCACTAAATAAAACTCATGCGAAACGGTTGCTGAACCTGAGTTCTTGGCGCCGACAGTAATTTCCTGTGGATTTTCCATGAATTTTTTTGCGATACGTGCTACTTCTTGCGGCATCGTCGCTGAAAACAACCATGTGCTTTTTTCTTCTGGAGTATCGGATAAGATCGAAACGATGTCTTCATAGAATCCCATGTTGAGCATTTCGTCGGCTTCATCTAGCACGCAATAATCAATTCCTTTGATATTGACCAAACCTCTGTTGATCATATCTTGCATTCTACCTGGAGTTGCCACAATAATTTGAGCGCCTCGTTTGATTTCTCTAGCTTGTTCAGTAATGCTCGCTCCACCATAGATGGCTACGACATTAATTCCTTTTTCGTATTTCGAATAGAGTTTAATCTCATTCGTAATTTGTAAGCAAAGCTCACGGGTTGGGGATAAAATTAACGCTTGCGTATTTCTGTTGTTAGCATCAATTTTTTGGATCAGCGGAAAACCAAATGCAGCGGTTTTCCCAGTTCCTGTTTGGGCTAACGCTACTAAATCTGTGTCTTGTTCCAATAGCATTGGAATCGCTTTTTCTTGTACTTCGGTCGGATTCTCAAATCCTAGATCGATAATCGCACGTTGTAGCGATTCACTCAATCCTAATTGTTCAAATTTGTTCATTCTTTATTTTTAAATTTGGTGCAAAAGTAAGGCGAATAAACGAGATAATCTAATCGGAAAACGAGATTTAGTATTTTATTAATTATTGAAAATCAATGAGATATGATTATTATTTTGAATTCTTGATTTTGAATTTTGAATTTGACGTTTAGTATGAAGGAATTGGAATTGAATTTTGATCTGAAATCAATGTTCATAACTCAAAAAATCAATAAGCTGTTTCGTTGCTTTGCCTCGATGACTGATTTGTCCTTTTTGTTCGAGCGTCAACTCGGCAAAGGTCTCCGTGAAACCATTAGGTTGAAAAATAGGATCATAGCCAAATCCTTGGTTTCCCATTTTTTCTAAAGTAATTTTTCCCTCTGCAATACCGGTAAAAAGATGTTGTTTTCCTTTGAGGTTTAAAGCAATGACGGTTTTGAATTGCGCGTTTCTATTGGATTGATTGTCTAGGTTTTTCAGAAGTTTATCCATATTATCGGCGGCGTTTCGTTGTGGGCCAGAATAGTGCGCAGAATCGACTCCGGGTTCACCATGCAAAGCTTCTACTTCTAAACCAGTATCGTCTGCGAAGCAATCGTAGCCATATTTTTCGGTGACGTAATTGGCTTTTTGAATGGCATTTCCTTCAATAGTATTGGCGGTTTCTGGTATGTGTTCTAGACAGCCAATACTTTCGAGACTCATGATTTGAATAGAGTCTGGCAGCATCGATTGTACTTCTTTTATCTTATTGAGATTATTGGTCGCGAAGACGAGTTTTGTTTTCATTTTTCATTATAATTTAGTCGGAAATTTACAATAAAAAAAGGCGCTTCGTTGAGAAGCACCTTTTGAATTTATGAAGTAAAGATTTATTTTACCACTAATTTTCTTGTCACACCTGAACCAGTTCTGATGAAATAGATTCCAGAGTGGAAAGATTTAGTATCGATACTATTTGTGTTTTTCGCAGTCAAAACCAATTTACCTAGCGTGTCGAATACTTCAACATCTATTGTTTGGTTGAACGTTACCACTTCTTTGTTAGAAGGATTTGGGGATACTTTAAATTCGTTTGCATTAGCTTCGAATTGAGAAACGCCTAAGGTAACATTGCTTGTAACGGTAACCATATCAAATCTCACTGTTCCGCCAGTCCCGGCTGAGTACACATTAGTTGAACGTGCAGCAACATAATCGCCAACAATTGGGTCAAAGGCACTTACAATTTTAAATCCAACAAATGGATTGTTGTTCAATTCAGCAATTGAAGATACGTCAACTGTTCTGTTGTTATACCAAGTATCACCTGTTCCAGTTGCTTCTGGTGTAACAGTAAAAGTTTGGGCCTCAACCCATACAGGAATTGGTGCTTCGTTATCGGTCGTATATAGCACCACATAAGTATTACTAGCAGAATTACTCAAACGTTGTTCGAACTTGAAAACAATTCCAGCTTGTCCAACTGTACTCACATTAAATTGTACTCCACGAACTTTGTTGTCCGTTCCTGCTGGCGCGTAACCTGTTGTTTGCCAGCCAAAATTCGTTGCAACAGGCTCAGTTTCTATAGTTCCTGGTGAAGCATTCCCTGCTGCAAAAGCACCAGTTGTTCCTCCAATTAATTCTGCCGCACCTGCGCCAACAGAAACTAAAGGTGATGAGCCACCACCAGGTACGTCCGTAGCAGAAGCCCCATTAAAATTCCATTGTGCTATTGTTGCTTGTCCCCAAGAAGTCGTCGAAATCAATAAGGCAATAGCAACAAGTTTAATTACATTGTAATTTGTCTTCATATTTTCTCTTTTTAAATTTGGGCTAAATTATTAATTATTATTGAATTGAAATTTATTTTCGATGTACTGCAGATATATTACTATGAACAAATTTTTAACAAGATATTGAATTCTTAATTGAAGTCCTTTTTTGTTTTATTTATCGCAAAAATATATACGATAAATGAGCAGTAATCCATTATTTTGAAGCTAAATCGGATTTTTCTGAATGTTATCTTACTGTTATCATCGATAAAATACCGATTAAATCGATAAACTTAAAATGTTGAAAAAAATTAACAATTACTTTACATAAGTTACTTCCTTGTAGATAAATAATCTATATTTTTGTCGCAACTCAATTTTAATTTTTTATGAAAAATACGTTACTTTTTAAGAAAGTAAACACCTTTATGTTTTGGTGTATTGCTTTGGTGCTAATGTTCATACCTT
>CALPOS020000247.1 GCA_943325255.2 Sphingobacterium thalpophilum | reverse complement strand
TCTGTGGTCGTTTTGGGTGGTGTAGGATTGTATACTTATAATACTTATAGTACTTCAAAACCAAGTGCCGACTTGGGTTCATTTGACGATCCGCAGGTTGCTTTTGAAGAAACACAAAAAGCTTTAGCGCTTTTGTCCATGCAACTGAATACTGGAATAGAAAGTGTGCGTTATGTTCAAACCTACGAAGATACGCGAGACAAAATTTTTGTAACCGCGCAGTAGCAGTTTTAAAAATGAAATCAATTTTTATATTTAATAATCACCGCAGGCGTAACCGAACATTTTCAAGCGCAGCGGAAAAAATCAAAAACAAAAAAATGAAAAAATTTGCAATCACAGTAGTACTGGTTTTAATGTCAATCCCATTCTTTGCTCAGGGAGCATTTGATAAATTTGACGGTCAAGATGACGTAACTTCAATTATCGTCAACAAGAAAATGTTCGATTTAATGAGTAAGGTCAAAATGGACTCGTCGGATAAGGAAGCGCAGCAATATCTCAATTTGATTAAGAAATTAGATAATTTGAAAGTGTTCACCACCAAAAGCACTCGAGTTGAAAATGAAATGAAAGCAACTTCTGAAAAATATATCAAAACCGCTGGATTAGAGGAATTGATGCGCGTCACTGAAAATGGAAGAAACATCAAAATTATGGTCAAGTCAGGGGCAAAAGATTCGCAAGTAAGAGAATTGCTTATGTTTATTGAAGGTTCTAAAGGAGATGATACGGTTTTGATGTCGTTGACTGGTGATTTCGACTTGAATGAAATTTCGGTATTGACCGATAAAATGAGATTTCCAGGAGGTGACGATTTGAAGAAAGCTACTAAAGGATCGAAAGGTCCAAAATAAACAGCAATGAGAATTGTTCCTTTTTTAGTAATCTATTTAATGACTTTGTTTTTAAATAGTTGTCAATCTGAACCAAGTTTGCAGCGCTATTTTGTAGACAAGTCTGAGAGTAAGGATTTTATCGCTTTGGATCTTTCACCGAGTATTTTAAACATTGACAAGGCTAAGCTAACGAGTTCTCAAAAAGAAGCGCTGGGTTCTTTTGATAAGGTAAATATTTTAGCATTCAAATTGAACGATAAGAACAAAGCCCAATTTGAAATAGAGCGGTCTAATGTCAGCGCTATTTTAAAAGACGAAAAATACCAAGAGCTCATGAAATTCGGTTCTGGAAAAGAAGGTGCTTCGGTCAGTTTTGTTGGCGATGACGAGCATATTGATGAATTCGTTTTTTTTGCCAATAAGAAAGAAAATGGTTTTGCGGTTGTTCGTGTTTTAGGGAAAGATATGAATCCGACAATGATTTTCAATATGATCTCGGTTCTTAAAGAAGCAAATGTCGATTTAGACCAATTTAAGCCACTGCAGGATTTAAAATAAATAAAAAAGCCTTCTGTTATTAGAAGGCTTTTTTATTTATTTCTTAAAGTATTTGAACGGCACGAATAACATCCCAAAACATTCTCCATGTTCTTTCCCGACATGTTTATGATGCATCTTGTGCGCTCTTCGAACCGCTCTCGCATAAATGTTGTTGGCGTTTCTAAACAACTTAAATCGTTGGTGAATGAAAATATCATGAACCAGAAAGTAGGTCCAGCCATAAGCAAAAATCCCTAAGCCAATCGCCAATCCTAGGTTGAATATGTCGTACCGCCAAAGCGAAAAGAAAATCATACTGACTACCGCATAAAAAATAAAAAAAGCATCATTTCTTTCAAACCACGAATCGTGATCTTTTTTGTGGTGATCTGCATGTAAACTCCATAAAAATCCGTGCATGATGTATTTGTGACTAAACCAAGCCATAAATTCCATAAAGCAAAAAGTGACTAAGAAGACGAGGATATGTACCCACATGATTGTTTGATTTTATATGATGTTCAATTTGTAACTAAAATAACATTTGGCAAAAAGCCCCACTTTTTCATAATCTGGAACCCTAATTCGGGTATTCTTAATTTCCGCTGATGGCGTTTTGCTTAATTTGTACAATAATTTTTTGTAATAAACGTAGGCGGTGTAAACTCCAAACTTCGCTTCTAAGGGCAAATTGATGATGCCTTCAAATCCAGCATTAAAGTCTGCTTCTATTTCTTGAATGATCTTATTTTTCGATGCTTCATTCAGTTGATTCAAGTCTGTTTCTGGGAAATAAGTTCTGTTTAATCCTTCAAAATCCGCTTTTAGATCACGCAAGAAATTTACTTTTTGAAAGGCGGACCCCAAACGCATTGCAGCATCTTTTAACGCGTCGTATTTTGCGTTGTCGCCATTGACAAAAACTTTGAGACACATCAACCCAACGACATCCGCTGATCCATAAATATATTCGTTGTACTCCTCTTGGGTCGTATAGGTCATTTTTGTCAAGTCTAATTTCATGCTTTTCATAAAAGCGGCAATCAACTCATAAGGAATATTATATTTCGCAACCGTATGCTGGAATGAATTCAGAATTGGATTAAGACTAATTTTATTTTTTAACGCCGCATCTAAATCTAACTGGAAAAGATCAAACAGTTCTTCTTTATTATAGTCGTGAAAACTATCCACTATTTCATCCGCAAAGCGCACAAAACCATATATATTATAAATGTCCTGTCGAATGCCAGGCGCTAACATGCGAACTGCAGAAGAAAAGGACGTACTGTATGTTTTTGTGACATTCCTACTGCAATCAAATGAAATGGTGTCAAAAATAGATTTCATGCTTAAAGGTGTTTTTCAATTAATTCCGCTACTAATTTTCCAGAGATTAAAGCGGGAGGGACTCCTGGACCGGGAACAGTTAATTGTCCGGTAAAATATAAATCCTTTACTTTTTTACTTTTTAATTTAGGTCTTAGAAATGCGGTTTGAAGGAGCGTGTTCGCCATTCCGTATGCATTTCCCTTGTATGAATTATAATCTTTAATAAAGTCATTCACACAAAAAGATTCCCTAAAATTAATACTATTTTTTAATTCTTGTTGTGTTAATTTTCCTAAACGGGTTATTATTTTTTCAAAATATCGATTTCTTATATCCTCATTATCTTCAATTCCAGGTGCAAGTGGTATCAAAAAAATCGCCGCTTCTTTGCCTTCAGGCGCAGAATTACTGTCTGTTTTTGATGGGAAACTAGCATAGAACAAGGGATTTTCCGGCCATTTCGGATCATCGTAAATATCCGATGCATGCACATCAAAATCGACATCAAAAAAGAGCGAGTGATGTTCTACATTTATAATTTTTTTATCAAAACCAACGTAAAAAAGGAGCGAAGAGGGCGCAAAAGTTTTGCTGTCCCAATATTTTTCAGAGTAAGCGCGGTCTTCAAGATCTAGCAGAGTTTCGGTATGATGATAGTCTGCCCCGCTTAAGATAATATCAGCAGAGATGTTTTCGCCATTGACTATC
>CALPOS020000246.1 GCA_943325255.2 Sphingobacterium thalpophilum | reverse complement strand
GACGACACCGCTGAAGCGAAGAAACGAATCATGAGAGAATGTGGAATTTATGTCGTAGATTCTCCAGCTGAAATTGGAAAAAAAGTAAAAGAGATTATGGGATAGTTTTGAAAGAAATTGTCTTCCCGAGCGTAGTCGAGGGACCAATATAAAGCTCCTGTTTATGGAGCTTTTTTCTTAAATTAAAATAACAAACACTTTGTGCCTTAGTGCCTTTGTGGCAAAACAAAATATTATGTATAAAGAATTAACAAAGTTCAAAACGAACAACCATTTTAACTTTACTGTTGATAATAGCCTAGAAGAAGTTTGCAACGCCAGCGAAAATGGAAGCGGCGTATTTCTAGTGTATGCGGTTGATGGAGAAGAGAAGGAACTCATTATGGTCGGCTCAACAGGAACGATTCAAAATGACGGATCCTTAAAAAGTAAAAATGGTGGGCTTTATGATAAGATTGTCAATGGACACCAATTCGCCAAAACGGGACGTAAATACTCATGGCCAGCGCAAATGAAATTGGAAAAAATCGCTCGATTGGAAGTGTATTGGTATGAAACATTTAATGCCAAGAACAAATTCATTCCTACGTATGTCGAAGGTTTGATATTGCAGAAATTCTTAGATGAAAACGGTAAATTGCCACGATGGAATGTGGCATTCTAAAACAATAAAACCTGCTATTTAGCAGGTTTTTCTATTTAATTATTAAAGTACTTCCGATCCCAAATCGCCACATTGAAGTTTTTGCCCATCATAAAAAAGGCATACATAAATACCGCAACAATCGACTTGAAAGCGAAAAGGAAAATAATGATATTCGCCATCGGAACGGCTTTGCTCAAATTGTTTTCTGGTGTTAACCAAGTAATAAGTAAACTCACCACAACACTAAAAAACATAAAGTTCAATAGATTCTTGAATGGCATGACGAGCCATTTCCGCTTTGGCGTGATGTCTTTTCCCCACTGATGAATTAAATAGTAATAGTCATTTCCAATCGGCGCAAATAACAATGGATCATCATAACTCAAGAGCTGAAATGCTTTACTTGGAGCCATAATCTTAAATCCACCTAACGTTGTCCCGTGTGATTTTTCTAGCGCATTAATTTTTGAAATGGCTTCTTCAGGAATGCCGTCTTTAAAGTAGGTCGTGTCTAAAAACCTTAAGCGATAGTCAACACAAACCGACCTTATTTGAACTAAATGAAAAATTTTATCCGTTTCAAGAAGATCTAAGTTAAAATCGTTTGATTCTGTTGAACTCTTTTCTTGAAGCACATTCTTAATTCGATTGCGAGCCATCTCATTTTCGTTCAAAATGGCTAAGACTTCTTCTAAAATGGTCGCCTCTGATTTAAATTTGTCGCGCGCCACTAACAACTCATTTTCTAAATTATTCCTATTTTTCAGCATCTTCCAAGTTTTTTTGAATTTGTAACCCTTGCTTTCCAACTATAATTTGAAAGTACATAAAAAATTTAAAATGAATCACTACTATCATGAAAATTAAGCACTTGAACTACTGTTAAAGTTAACTACAAAAAAAGACCTGCAATTCAATTACAGGTCTAATTATCACCCGAGGCGCATCCGAACTGCATGTAGCGCAGCGAAATAAATTATCACACGAGGCGCAGCCGAACTGTATGTAGCGCAGCGAAATAAATTGTCAATTGTCAATTACTTCAAGCTTCCCACCATTTCCTCAGGTTTTACCCAAGCATCAAAATCTTCTGCAGTAACATAACCCAAACGAACTGCTTCATCTTTCAATGTTGTTCCGTTCTTATGTGCCGTTTGTGCAATTTCAGCTGATTTGTAATATCCGATTTTGGTATTTAGAGCGGTGACCAACATCAGTGAATTGTCAACCAATTCTTTGATGCGTTTGTAATTCGGTTCGATGCCGCTCGCACAATGTTCCTCAAACGACAAACAAGCATCGCCTAATAATCTCGCCGATTGCAAGAAGTTCGCCGCCATGACAGGTTTGAAAACGTTTAATTCGTAATGGCCTTGCATACCTCCGACGCTAATGGCTAAGTCGTTTCCGATGACTTGCGCGCAAACCATCGTGAGTGCTTCACATTGTGTTGGATTTACTTTTCCTGGCATGATAGAAGATCCGGGCTCGTTTTCTGGAATTAAAATTTCACCAATTCCGGAACGTGGACCAGAAGCTAACATACGCACATCATTGGCAATTTTGTTTAAAGAAACCGCCAATTGCTTCAAAGCGCCGTGACTTTCCACAATCGCATCGTGCGAAGCTAAAGCTTCAAATTTGTTGGGTGCTGTTACAAATGGATGTCCAGTAAACTTAGCAATATATTCGGCAACTTTATTATCATAACCATCAGGTGTGTTCAATCCGGTGCCGACAGCGGTTCCGCCTAATGCGACTTCCGAAAGATGAGACAAAGTATTTTTTAGTGCTTTAATGCCGTAATTCAATTGGGCAACGTAACCCGAGATTTCTTGTCCAAGGGTTAATGGCGTCGCGTCCATCAGGTGCGTTCGTCCAATTTTTACCACATTATTATATTCAACCGCTTTGGCATGTAGCGTATCTCGCAATTTCTCAACACCAGGAATGGTCGTTTCAACAACCGCTTTGTAAGCCGCAATATGCATTCCGGTTGGGAACGTGTCATTGGAGGATTGCGATTTGTTGACGTCGTCATTGGCTTTTACCACAGCTTCACCTTCACCAATTTTGAAACCAGCCAAAACTTGCGCGCGATTCGCCACCACTTCATTGACGTTCATATTGCTTTGCGTTCCTGAACCTGTTTGCCAAATCACTAACGGAAATTGGTCATCAAGTTTACCAGCAAGAATCTCGTCGCAAACAGCAGCAATTGCGTCACGTTTTTCGGTTGATAACACACCTAAGTCGCAATTGGCATATGCCGCAGCTTTCTTCAAATACGCAAAACCTTCTATAATTTCTTTGGGCATAGATGCCGATGGACCGATTTTGAAGTTGTTTCTAGATCGCTCAGTTTGCGCGCCCCAATATTTATCGGCTGGGACTTTTACTTCACCCATGGTGTCTTTTTCAATTCTGTATTCCATTGTTGTTGTTTATGTGGTTAATCGTTTATTTGTTTAATCGTGAAATCGTTTAATTGGTTATTTGTTTGGGCGTGACCACAGGGGTCGGGCTTTCGGCACTCGCTTTTTTGCGTTGAACGCCAACGCAATAAGAGCTCACACAAAGCCTCTATCCCTCACGCGGTTCTGGGTTTATGGAAAACCCTAGCCCAGATAGAGCCGATATCCTTTTTTGGGTGCGAAGCATGAGAACCTAAAAAAGATAAAGGCGAAAGCTGGAATTTGCTCCTAAAAAGCTGTCCAAAATTACGTATAAATACTATTTTATAAAAATTGATTTGGAATTAATTGGTAAGAAAAAATAATACACTTACAT
>CALPOS020000245.1 GCA_943325255.2 Sphingobacterium thalpophilum | reverse complement strand
GTGATAATATTCATAATGCACGTTTTTCCAGAACCATTTTTGGCGATAAAAGCAATTTTCTGATCTTTATTGATGCCAAAAGACAGGTCTTCAAACAACGTGCGTTCGCCAAACGATTTCGAAATATTTTCTACAGATAAGTAATTCACAGGTGTAATTTTTGCGCAAAAGTAGTGTTTAGTTGTCAGTTGTTGGTTGTCAGTTGTTGGATTTTTGTTTAGGAGCTATTCCCGCTTTACGCTATATCTTTTTTGCTTGTCACTTAGAGCGCAGTCGAGGGGCTTTTACTCGGCAAAAAAGGATGCCGCTGCAATCGGGGCTATAATTGTACGTCCAAATCCGCGATTATCTGCTGAATCCGATTCATCCGCGTTCCATTCTAAATATCCAATAATCCAATAATCGAATAATCTAACAATCCATTATATTTGCCGCATGAAGATTTCCGTTATCATTCTCAACTACAACGTTTGCTATTTCCTAGAGCTCTGTGTGCTCAGTGTTCAAAAAGCACTCGAAAACATTGACGGTGAAATCATTGTCGTTGACAACAATTCTCCTGACGACAGTTGCGCAATGATGAAAAGCAGTTTTCCCGAGGTCACACTCATCGAAAACAAAACCAATGCTGGATTTCCCAAAGGCAATAACATTGGCGTGGCGCAAGCGAAAGGCGAGTATGTTTGCATTCTCAATCCAGATACGGTGGTGGCCGAAGATACTTTTGAAAAAGTATTGGCGTTTGCCCAATCCAAAACCGATTTGGGAATTGTTGGTTGCAAACTCATCGACGGAACTGGAAATTTTCTTCCCGAATGCAAACGTGGAGTTCCGACGCCATTTGTCGCATTTACGAAAGTAACTGGTTTATATAAAGTATTTCCTAAATCGAAACGATTCGGACGGTATTACGCGGAACATTTAGAGGAGAATCAAACCGGAAAAGTCGATGTTTTGGTTGGCGCTTTTATGGTGATGCAAAGGACACTTTACAATCAGCTGAATGGTTTTGATGAAGCTTTTTTTATGTACGGAGAAGATATCGATTTGAGTTATCGGTCGATGCTGTCTGGGAAAGTTAATTACTATTTTTCAGACACAACGGTTATTCACTATAAAGGAGAAAGTACAGTGAAAGATGTAAAATACTTGTATAACTTTCAGAAAGCGATGGAGTTATTCTATCACAAGCACTTTAAGAATGCTGTTTTATTTGACATTTTCATGAAAGCAGGAGCGCATCTTTTTTCAAGGACCAAAAAAAATAAAACAGCGGTAGCAGCGCGAAAAGTAACAACGTACATCTTACTTTCTGAAAACGAAAATCTTAAGATAAAAGTTGAAAACTTGTTAGGAAAAAAAGTAGTGCTGGCTGATTCTTCAGCCGAAAATAGTCTAAATTCGCTAACGAACAAAGAAGGCGAAAACATTGAAATTATTTACGATAACAATCAATATAGTTTCAAATCGATTATAAGTTCTTTCGAGCGTTTCAGAAATAATGGATTTACTTTCAAGATATTACCGCAAAAAAGTGATTTCATCATAGGAAGTAACAGCAGTAATGATCGAGGGGAAGTAATTGCACTTAAAATAGACAAAACGTAGTTTGAGCGTGAAAAATTAGATAATTCTCACAGAAGAAGTATTTATTTTATTATTTTCGCAAACAGAAATTAAAATTATCCCTTGAGGTTAACTATATGGCAAGATTTGAATTAAAGCTTCCCAAAATGGGAGAAAGTGTTGCAGAAGCAACCATTACCAATTGGCTCAAAGAAGTTGGCGACAGAATCGAAGTAGACGAAGCGGTACTTGAAATTGCGACGGACAAAGTCGACAGCGAAATTCCATCGGAAGTTTCCGGTGTCTTGGTAGAAAAGTTGTTTCAAAAAGACGATTTAGTTCAAGTAGGTCAAACTTTAGGAATCATAGAAACCGAAGGCGGCGCTGTTGGTGTAGCACAAGAAGCTCCAACGTCTGCTGCTCCTGCTGTTGAAGCAGTTGCCAAGACCGTAGAGCACGCCAGAGAATTTGTAGCGGCACCAGCTGCTGTTATCCCGAGCGTTGCACCTGTCGGCGTACAGGCAGTCGAGGGAGAACCACAAGATTATACCCATTCTGAGAAATTCTTTTCGCCTTTAGTACGCAACATTGCCAAAGAAGAAGGCATTAGTGTGGCGGAATTAGAATCGATTGCAGGGACAGGAAATGAAGGTCGCGTGACCAAAAACGATTTGTTAGATTACATCAAAAATAAAGTGAACGCTCCAGTGGCCGCAGCGCCTGCGCCAGTGGCTCCTGCAGTACCACAACCGCAAGTTGTCACACCGAGCGCAGTCGAGGTGCCGCAACAAGCTCCAAGTGTACAGCCAACAACTCAGAACCCACAACCTAAAGCCGCTCCAGTTTCTGTCAACGGTCAAGACGAAATCGTCGAAATGGACCGTATGCGAAAACTCATTGCGGGTTACATGGTACAATCCGTACAAACCTCTGCGCACGTTCAATCGTTTATCGAAGTGGATGTGACCGCAATTTGGGATTGGAGAGAGAAAAACAAAAATGCATTTGAGAAAAGAGAAGGCGAGAAGTTGACTTTTACCCCAATATTTATGGAAATCGTAGCGAAAGCATTGAAAGATTTCCCGATGATGAATATTTCCGTAGATGGGGATTACATCGTCAAAAAGAAAAACATCAACCTTGGTATGGCGGCGGCGCTACCTAACGGTAATCTGATTGTTCCTGTGATTAAAAATGCGGATCAATTGAATTTATTAGGAATGGCGAAAGCGGTAAATGATTTAGGTAATCGTGCGAAAGCCGGAAAACTAAAACCAGACGATACCCAAGGCGGAACGTATACTGTTACCAATGTCGGAACTTTCGGCAGTGTGTTCGGAACTCCAATCATCAACCAACCTCAAGTAGGAATTTTGGCTTTGGGCGCCATTCGTAAAGTGCCAGCAGTTATCGAAACACCAGAAGGTGACTTTATCGGAATCCGTAAAAAAATGTTCTTGTCGCACAGTTACGATCACCGCGTGGTAGATGGTGCTTTGGGCGGAAGTTTTGTAAAACGCGTGGCGGAATATATGGAGGCGTTTGATGAGAACAGAAGTTTTTAATTAATAATTAATAATGAAGCCTCTTTTCTCGAAGAGGCTTTTTCTATTTGAGCGGTTTCTCCAATTATTAATTATTCATTATTAATTATTAATTGCTTTATCTTTACAGCCCTAAAAAACAACAATGGAACTCAAACTAAACAAACCTATTTGCTTCTTCGACCTAGAAACGACGGGTATTGACGTAGCGAAAGATCGCATCGTCGAAATCTCGATTTTTAAAGTGTTTCCGAATGGGAATAAAGAAAGCAAAACCTGGTTGGTTAATCCAGAAATGGTAATCCCGCCACAAGTCATTGCTGTGCAT
>CALPOS020000244.1 GCA_943325255.2 Sphingobacterium thalpophilum | reverse complement strand
TAGTTGCTGAATCAGCGGGTGCATTGACTTTGTTTATGACGGAACATTTTAAAATTCCAGTTTCTACCACACACACCATTACAGGATCAATCATTGGAGTAGGCGTGACAAAAAGAATTTCTGCAGTGCGATGGGGTGTTACGGTAAAACTATTATGGGCGTGGATATTAACGATTCCAGTTTCTGCGATCATCGCAGCATTAGTTTATTATCTGCTTCACTTTATCCTTTAATCTAGAGGTTTTTCTCCTTTCAATTTATCTTTTACACTTATCTTCCAATGTTAAGTTTTACCCTAAACTAAAAACTTAACATTGAAATACCGTTTTAACACTTACTTTTGTTAACGTAAATTTTACATTCGATTTACTTTAAGTTTAGATAAAGATACGTTTAAAATGATAAGAAGAACTGTGACCCCAAAAGCAAATACAGCGGAAACGCTTACGACCAAGCCAAATAGTGAAACAGATAGTACTGTTGATGCTACAAAGATTCCCGACAATACAACTGCCAAGAAAGCGACCACCCCAGCAGCGAAAGTCAAACCGAGCCCTCGAAATCGAGTAGCAAAAGCGGCAACTCCTGCAGCAAAACCGGTATCAAGAACTCGAACTAGAGTCGCAAAGGCAACGGTGCCTGTCGAAACCACGGAACAGGTTGTAATTGAGGAAGCGCCCGCTATTGGCGATAAAAGCAAATCAATGAAAAAAGAAAAAGATAAGGAAAAAGCTAAAAAAGCGAAAGCGAAGGAAAAAGAAAAGAAAGAAAAAGAACAGGCGAAGAAGAAAGCTAAAGATAAGAAAGCCAAAGAAAAGAAAAAAGAGAAAGAGAAGGCAAAAAAAGCGAAAGCTAAGAAAGCGAAGAAGAAGTCAAAAGCGAAAAAGAAAAAATAATAATTAAAATCCGATGTGATGCATCGGATTTTTTCTTTTTACGGTCGTCAGTTGTTATATTTTCCTATGTAAAACGGAAGTGCTTTTTGCAAAAGTTCTTAGCCCTGATCGAAGCGGCATCCTTTTTTGCTGAGAAAAACCCGTCAACTGCAAAGTTGTTGAAAAGCAAAAAAGATACAGCGTAGAGCAGGAAATAGCTCCTAAAAAAAATTACTTTATCAATCGTTTTATCGCCGCCCATTGTTTTAACGCATCTCTAGCATCACAAGCCGGATAACCCAATACTGTTTTGCCAGCTTCAACATCGGCCGCTACGCCAGAGCCAGCACCGACAATAGCACCATTGCCAATCGTGAGATGGTCTTTGATCGAAGCACTGCCTCCAATCATCACACCATCACCCAAAGTAACAGAACCCGCAAGTCCAGAATTTCCCGCCATAATGCAGAATTTACCTAATTTGGAGTTATGTCCGATTTGTACCAAGTTGTCAATTTTACAACCATCGCCTAAGATTGTTGAGCTAAATTTGCCTCTATCAACAGAAGAGTTGGCGCCAATTTCAACATTATTTCCGATGACCACATTTCCGATTTGAGGTATTTTTGCTAGGCCACGTTGCGGGCAAGGGCGAAAGCCAAAACCGTCCGCACCAATCGTTGCATTAGGATGAATAATGCAATCATTCCCGATATGACAACGTTCGCGAACAACAGCTCCAGGCCAAATTACGGTGTTTTTACCAATGGTGGATTCATCTAGAATCGTGACGTTGGGATAAATGGTGGTATTTTCTCCAATATGAACTTTCGGTCCGACGTAACTTCCAGCTCCGATACGAACGCCATTTCCGAGGATTGCTGTTGGATCGATGTTGGCGGTTGGGTGAATGTCGACCGCAAACAGTGGAGTAGGAGGCGCAAACATCTCGAGTACTTGTGACATGGCTAAATCAGCATTTTTGACTTTGATAAAAGCTTTGTTTTCCCCAGGTTCGATCGAAATATCTTCGTTTACAATTGCAGCGCACGCCTTAGATGTTGGCCACAGTTTTTCATATTTTTTATGTCCAATAAAAGAAATTTCAGTTTCCTTGGCTAAATCTAATTGTTCGGGAGCAGTAATTTTTACAGCGGTTTCGCCAACAATTACGCCTTGTAGAACTTCATTAATTTCTGCTATTGAGTAGGTTTTCATATAGTTTAATTTGAGTTTATTTTTTCAAATAAAATGAATTGTGTTTAGATAAACAAGCAAATAGGTTTTATTTGGCTAAAAGGAATGAATTATATAAGTTTTAGATTTAATTGTACATTCGATTAGAAAAGTTTGTAATTAAGTTTAAGGACTTATTTAAAGATCCTTTATGAATGGCTTGAAATCAAAACACGACAATCCCGAGTAGCTTTATTTATTATAAACGAAAACGGACGACCAACAACTTACTCTTCCTTCTGTCCCATCATCATCAAAAATGCCTTCAAAAATTCATCAATATTGCCATTCATAACGCCTTCGACATCGCTGGTTTCTAATCCCGTTCGGACATCTTTCACTAATTTATACGGATGCATGACGTAGTTTCGAATTTGTGATCCCCATTCGATTTTCATTTTTCCCGCTTCAATGTCGTTGCGTTGCTCTTGACGTTTTTTCATTTCGATTTCGTACAACTGCGACTTCAACATTTGCATGGCTCGTTGCCGGTTGTCTTGCTGTGAACGGGTTTCAGAACATTGTATTTGAATTCCAGTGGGTTTGTGAAACAACTGCACTTTTGTTTCTACTTTATTGACGTTTTGTCCACCAGCGCCACTCGAACGCGAGGTGATAATATCGATGTCTGCAGGATTGATGTCAATTTCAATCGTATCATCCACCAAAGGATAAACATAAACCGAGACAAAAGACGTATGGCGTTTCGCATTGCTGTCAAAAGGTGAAATTCGAACCAAACGATGCACACCGTTTTCGCCTTTTAGATAGCCAAAAGCGTAATCTCCTTCAATTTCCAGCGTGACGGTTTTTATTCCAGCCGCTTCACCTTTTTGGAAATTCAGTTCTTTGATTTTGTAGCCTTCTTTTTCCGCCCACATCATGTACATACGCATGAGCATTTCCGCCCAATCGCAACTCTCTGTTCCACCTGCGCCAGCCGTAATTTGAATGACGGAACTCAAAGGATCAGCTTCGTCGGAAAGCATGTTCTTGAATTCGATATTTTCTATAAATGAATTGGTGAGTTTAAACTGTTCATCTAACTCATATACAGTTAATTCACCTTCTTTATGAAACTCAAAAGCCAATTGCAATTCATCAGTAAGTACAACCGCTTTTTCGTAATCTTCCACCCATTTTTTCTTGGATCGTAGATTCTTTACCAGCAGTTCCGCTTCTTTCGGATTGTCCCAAAAGTTCGGGGCAAAAGTCTTTTCTTCTTCGTTGGATATTTCTATCAGTTTGGCATCAATGTCAAAGATACCTCCTCAACGCACCAAGGCGCTCCACAATACCTTTTATTTGTTCGGTAGTTGTCATAAATTATAAT
>CALPOS020000243.1 GCA_943325255.2 Sphingobacterium thalpophilum | reverse complement strand
CAATTCCATAGTGCTCGGATTTAGAGCGATTTGACCGGACGTATATAAAGTATTACCCACCATCACAGCTTGACTATATGGACCAATCGGTGCTGGCGCTTTTTCAGTAAAAATGATTTTTTTCATGGTGCAAAATATTAACTGTAATTATCTTAAGACTCGATCTGGAAGCGTTCTTTTTTCCCATTTGATATCACTCAGAACTCCAGATTTGATTCCGATAAAGAAAGACCAAAAGGCATTGGTCCCGTATGGTGTCCAGCTAAAATCCATGCGCCAACTTAATAAATCACGGGAGAATCTGAACTGCGTAAAAGTGACTCCTTTTTGCACAAGATCATAACCAGTAGAAACGCCCACTTTCCATTTCGGAGCAATGTCAGAGTTTACAGACATCATCACAGAATTACCAGAGATTTCTTTTTCTCTTCTATTGTTAGAATAGGTGAGTTGATAAGCTAAGTTGATGTCCCAAGGCAACGTATATTTATAAAAACCTTTAAAATCGTCTTCCTCTTCCTCTTCGCCGAACTGATTTAACCGCCGATCACTAAAGTCAGTATTTGTTCCGAACAAATCATCTTCTCGTCCACCATTACGAAGCCCCTGATTATTCTTCTTTTGCTCCTTATCATCACCGCTAAAATCGGTATTGTTTAGGGAGTAATTGATAGTCATATTAGCACTGGTCATTCGAAATAGGCTGCCTCCATTGTCGATATTAAAGGTGTTAAAAGTTCTTCCTGAATTGTCAATGGCGTATGGATTTAAAGTTGTACCAAAATTGACATTCATTTTATTTTTGAAGAAAGCGGTCCCGCCACTCAAACGCAATGGCGCCCATTTTAGTGAATCAGCTGTCATATCATAACTAGTAGATAAATTAAGATTATTTAGTAACATCACTTTTCTCGGTTCTGTTTTGGTGGAATCTTTCTCAGTAACCTTGGCTTCAAAAGTGTTGCTTAAGCTAAAGCCTACACTGCTAGCAATATTCTTGCCTGGTGCTCCGAAAATTCCTTGCTCAAATCGCGTATACTCTTTGACCATCGTTCCGCTACCATCAGCGTCATAAGTATCATAATATTGATTGAAACTTGGCGTATAATTATAGGAGACTGAAGGCCTCATAACATGCCGTATCGCCTGAATTTTTTTAGTTTCACCAAAATTGAAAGTTCCATAAATAGTTGTTCCCACACTGGAAGAAAATGAATAAGTCCTGAACGCATCAAATTTATTGACTTCTACAATTTCTTCTGCGTTTTTTTGTACATCAAAACGCTTCCTAATAGTTTTTAAGTACCAAACTTCTTCATAATTAATCGTCGTAGTTGTACTGAAGTATTTGAAAATCTTAAAATTTGTACTCAATGGAATACTGTGTTGAAGTCCAACTTTAGCATCTTGAAACATTTGAGGTTTGAAAAATAAGGAGTCCGTAGTTGCAAATCTATTTTCTCCTCTCAAGTTGTACTGCAAATTGACATTTTTAATAAATCCTTTCTTTATGCCTTCTTTTGGCGCAAAAGGAAAAATCCGATCAACACTCAATTGCAACGTTGGCAAGGTCATATTAATTTGTTGTGTATTTGTATTTTGTGAATGTGTGGCAGTGAGCGACATATTCACTTGTGGAACGGAATTAAAAGTTTTTGAATAGGAAATTGAAGAAGCTAATGTATTGTTCAAATTAGATCCGACATTCACTTGGTTGAGGGATTGTTGGAAATACGTGCTACTACCAAAATTCACAGAGGCTGAAAATCGAGAATTAGGGCTGGCTTTCGAATCTTGTGCGTGCGACCATTGAATATTGTAGATGTTTGTCTTCGAATAATCCGGAAATCCTCTTTCGCTATTGATTAGATTTTCATATCGAAAATTAACATTTCCCCGAAATTTATATTTTTTTGCATAAGTCGACTCAAATCGTGTCGCATAACTACCATTGGTATAGTAGTCACCTAAAATGGCTAAATCGTAGTAATCGCTCAAAGCCAAATAGTAACCGCCGTTCTGCAGCGAATATCCGCGCTCTCGCGTATCATTCCAAGTTGGAATTATCAGTCCAGATCGACTCGTTTCAGACATCGGAAAGAATGCAAAAGGAAGCGCTATCGGTGTGGGAACATCTGCAATTACCATATTGGTCAAACCAGTCACCACCTTTTTTCCAGGTACAAGTTTTAAACGGCTGGTTCTAAAATAATATTCTGGATCTTCAATGTCTTCTGCCGTGGTAAACCGAGCACCTTTAAGAAAATAAACGGAGTCATTCACCCTTTTTGAAATCTCCGCCCGAACTTTAAACTCACCTTGTTCCGTTCTTGAATTCCAAATCAAAGCCTTCTTAGTTTTGTAGTTGAATCGTATCGAATCTGGTTCAACAATATTGGCTCCTTGCTTAAAATTCGGATACTGCGTATAAACACCCGAAGAATCTTTTATTCTACCCGCGTAGACTTCGTTGTTTTCATAGTTAAAAACTATTATTCCTGACTTCAGTTCAATATCCTGATAGTATAATTCTGCCTTGTCATATAATGTTATCAGTTTTTTCTTTTGGTCTATTTTCGTATACGCTTCCGCTTTGTATTTTATTTTCCCTTCTAACACTGACTTTTTTTGCTTGATACTATCGGTTTTTATAGTATCTCCAATTTTTGAAATGTCGTCGATTGAAATAGAAGTACTGTCTTTTGTAGTCTTAGGTGGAAATGAGGTCGATTTGTTACCCACCTCTTGTGAGTAACTTTTGGTAATTCCAATTGTTAGAAAGATGGCTGATAAAACGATATGAAATAAGTTTGTATGCAAAGGTTTTAATGCTATTTTTGTAAAAATATGGCTTAATTTTTGACGCCCCAAACTTAATGATTATTTTCCGTCAAAAATAAGGATATTGAAAAATTAAAGGTTGACCAGTATTACAAAAATTAACATTATTCGATACCATGCGTATGCTACATAGATTTAAGTATTTGTCTTTATTTTTTATTCTTTTGTTTTCTTGTTATTCTTATTCGCAATCTTCTAGTAAATTTAAAGTTACACTCGACGCCGGTCACGGCGGACATGATTTTGGAGCCATATATCATGGCCATATCGAAAAGAATATCGCTCTAGCAATCGCCCTAAAAGTAGGAAAGATTTTAGAGGCTAATCCAAATTTCGAAGTAAATTATACCCGAAAAACAGATGTTTTCATTGAACTTGTAGAACGATCAAGTATTGCCAATCGAGTAGATTCGAATATTTTCGTTTCAATTCACTGCAATGCAAACAAAAATACATCTGCCGATGGAAGTGAAACCTATGTAATGGGGCTTAATAAGAACGCCTCTAATCTTGCGGTCGCGAAAAGTGAGAATGCCGTTATTACCTTAGAGAAAGATTACAAGCAAAAGTATGAAGGATTTGATCCCAATAACCCAAGCTCAATGAT
>CALPOS020000242.1 GCA_943325255.2 Sphingobacterium thalpophilum | reverse complement strand
ACCCGTGACAAAAACGATGCGGTAACCTTAGAAAAAAGAGCTTCTTTATTGCGCTATGACTCGATTCACGGTGATTTTCAAGGATCTGTGGTTGCCGATGCTGAAAACAATGCCCTGATTATCAATGGAACAACCGTACATATCATTACTGCAAATGGTCCAGAAGAAATTGACTATACCCAATTCGGAATAGAAGATGCGCTAGTAATTGACAATACTGGAGCATTTACGACACAAGAAGCATTAGCCAGACACCTTACTTCAAAAGGAGCTCAAAAAGTACTTTTGACTGCGCCTGGAAAAGGCGTTCCGAATATCGTACACGGGGTGAACCACAACGAATACAATCCAGATGAAGTCAATATTTTCTCAGCGGCTTCTTGCACCACCAATGCGATTACGCCGATTTTGAAAGCGCTGGAAGATACTTTAGGTGTGGTAAAAGGACACTTAGAAACGATTCATGCGTATACAAACGACCAGAATTTGGTAGACAACATGCACAAAAAATACCGTCGCGGTAGAGCAGCCGGATTGAATATGGTCATTACGGAAACTGGGGCAGGAACAGCGGTAGCTAAAGCGATTCCTTCGCTGGCAGGTAAATTAACTTCGAATGCTATTCGAGTTCCAGTACCAAATGGTTCTTTGGTTGTTTTGAACTTAGAAGTGGGTAAAGAAACTTCCGTTGCAGACATCAATGCGATTATGAAAAAATATGCCTTAGAAGGCGAATTGGTAGAGCAAATCAAATACTCGTTGAACAACGAATTGGTGTCTTCAGACATCATCGGAACCTCAGCGCCATCCATCTATGATAGCAACGCAACCATAGTTTCTGGCGACGGTAAAAACATCGTCCTATATATATGGTATGACAACGAATACGGGTACAGCCACCAAGTAATTCGTCTGGCAAAATATATTGCAAAAGTAAGACGCTATACGTATTACTAGTACATAACAAACCTAGACTTTACAGAAAATCCGCTTCATGATGAGGCGGATTTTTTTTGTCACCCTGAGCGCAGTCGAAGGGCTTAAGTAAGTAAAATTCCAAAAAACATCTATGTTTGGTGAAGTAATCTGGGCTGCACCATTTTCGTTACATTGCGCGCTGCGTGAGGTTTGATATTAAGAGGAGGAAGCCCAGTGGGCTTCAGGTACTTTAAATTTTAGAAGTAAGGTTATTGAATAGCCGAGTTTGCGTGAGGGGTTGGAGCATTTGTCTGAGCTCTTTTTGCGCTAGTATTTGCTTTATCAATTCGCTTTGTCGGTTAGCGCAAAAAAGCGAGTGCGGAAAACCCGACCCTTGTGGTCACGCCCAAAAACAGAAAACGGACAACCGACAACCGACAACCGACAACTAATCTTTCCCCTTCGTCAAATAATACACCGGAATACCCAACAACATGATCAACACACCCCAACCACAAGTACTGGTTTTGGTGATCAATAAGGCAACAGATACCGCACTAGCCACAACAATATAAATGGCAGGCAACAGCGGATAACCAAAAGCTTTATAGGGTCTTTCGACATCTGGCATCTTTCGACGAAGGATGAAAATTCCGTAAATGGTAAGGATATAAAATATGAGTACAATAATGATAACGAAATCCAATAAGTCGCCATATTTTCCAGTCAAACACAAAGCCGAAGCCCAAATGCACTGCGCCCACAAAGCCCAAGCCGGAACGCTTGCCGAATTGAGATGCGACGCTTTTTCGAAAAACAAGCCGTCTTTTGCCATCGTATAGTAAACACGCGCACCAGCCATAATCAAACCATTATTGCAGGCAAACGTAGAAATCATAATCATCACCGCGATAATCAAAGTGCCCATATCGCCAAAAATATATTGTGAGGCAACCACCGCAACTCTGTCTGATTTGGCGGTTGCAATTTCATCAAAAGGAATGACAGCCAAGTACATCAAGTTGGCTACGATATATATAATCGTTACAATAAAAGTTCCCAAAAACAAGCTCAGTCCCACATTGCGTTTTGGGTTTTTAATTTCACCTGCGATAAAAGTCACACCATTCCAAGCATCGCTCGAAAACAGCGAACCAACCATGGCCGCAGCAATACCAGATATCAAAGCAACGCCACTGATGGGAAGCCATGAAGCCGATTCAGACACATACGATTTTGTGGCCCACATATCGGTCCAGTTCGCATTCCAGATAGCCGATTTGGCGCCTAGTAGGAATCCAAAAACAATCAATCCTACGAGCGAAAGTATTTTGATGACGGTCAAAACGGTTTGTAATGTTTTACTATTCTTTACCCCTTTGCTATTCAAATAGGTCAAAAAAACAATCGTAATAATCGACACAATTTGCGCCGCATGAAGCGTAAAACCACCCGATTGAATGAGGATATTCTCTTCACTCATGACCGGAAAAAGATAGGCCGCAAACTTCGAAAACCCAACACCAACCGCGGCAATGGTTCCGGTTTGAATGACCGCAAAGAAACTCCAGCCATATAAAAAGGCAATTAACTTATTATAGGACTCTCTCAAGTACACATACTGCCCCCCCGCTTTGGGAAACATGGCACTCAATTCTCCATAACTTACAGCGGCAATCATGGTGATGATTCCGGAGATAATCCAAATAAGTGTTAGCCAACCGGCCGAACCTACTTGACGTGCAATATCAGAACTGACGATAAATATACCGGACCCAATCATCGATCCAACGACCAACATCGTTCCGTCTAATAATCCCAGTTCCCGTTTAAATTCTTCTTGATTTTGGTTTTCCATAATAGTGAGTTAAATCGTGTTTTTTTGTTTAAGTCGATCAATGCTTGTGGCTAAAGATATAAAAAAGTCCTTTGATTTTAACTTTTGTAAAAACACTCGGAAAACAAATAGCCCTCGTGTCAACTAATACAAAACAAGAAACCCGCAGTAAAAAAGCGGGTCTCTTTTGTAATAATAACAAAAATTAAAAAACTAAAACAAACTTACAATCCAAATCTCAAGTTATTGCTTATAAATATTTTTAGAATAGATGACACCATTGCACTCCAATTTAACAACATAATAACCCGTTCTTAAGCCAGACAAATCTGTTGATCTTGCTTTAATTCTGCCATTTAAATTATACACTTTTATAGTATAATTTGGACTCGGCATGTTATTGAGCACCAACGTGTTGTTGTTAATGAATAGAATTTCAACGGCTAAGACGGGTGACGTCACTACTGGACTAGTTACAATTGGACTGGTAACAACTGGATTGGTTACAATTGGATTGGTGACTACTGGGTCAGTTACGACAGGACTTGTAGTAGCAGTACCTGTAACGGCAACCGTTTGATTCAAATTGTTATAACCTTTGGTCGCATCCCACGTTCCTGTATTAGCACATCGAATGGAATACAACGGACTGCTTAAAGACGGATCAGGCAAGTTCAAAAACAACTGATAATTCCCAGCCGGTACTGTTCCGCTCACATCTT
>CALPOS020000241.1 GCA_943325255.2 Sphingobacterium thalpophilum | reverse complement strand
TCGCGATTGGATTTTGAAATTCACTTGCTCGATCATCGCGAAAATTTGAATACTATGGAAGCGAATAGCTTTGTGCATTCAAAACAAATCGTCGAATTTGAATCCATAGAACGATATATTCCAGAAACTGAAAATACTTATATTGTCATCATGTCTTTTGGTTATCGCACCGATGACATCATCATTCGCTGTTTGCTGGGGCGAAAATATAAATTTATTGGCATGCTTGGGAGTCAAGAAAAAATGAAAACCTTGTATAAAAATCTCTTGGCCGATGGATTTACTCAAGAGCAAATTGATCAAGTTCATGCTCCGATTGGCCTCGACATCAAAAGCGAAACTCCAGCAGAAATTGCCATTAGCGTGGCGGCACAATTGATTCAAATTAAAAATAAAGGTTTGCGATGATTTCAGTTGATGATGCTTTTTCAATCCTAAACAAGGCTACTTTTTCCCTGCGAGAAGTGGAAGTTTCATTACATGATGCCTCTTCATTTATTTTAGCAGAAACTTTAATTTCACCGATTTCCATGCCGCCATTCCGACAAGCCAATATGGATGGATTTGCACTTTCGCTACACGACCAATTAACCTATGATATTGTAGGTGAAATCAAAGCTGGCGATTATTTCGATGGCCAACTGCAACCTGGACAAGCGATGAAAATTTTTACCGGAGCTGCGGTTCCAGATTCGGCGCAAGCGGTAATTCAAATTGAAAAAGTGACCGTAAATAATCATCAATTGCAACTTCAAGAAAATGTCAAACCCGAAACCAACGTCCGCCCATTAGGTTCTCAAATTGAAAAAGGAACTGTGGCTTTAGAAAAAGGTTCGATTCTGAATCCCGCTGCGATTGGTTTTCTAGCGGGATTAGGGTTTACTTCTGTTAAAATTTACGCCAAACCCAAAGTGGGTATTGTGATTACCGGCAACGAATTGGTTCAAGCGGGACAGCCTTTGCCAAGCGGGAAAGTCTACGAAAGCAATGCGATCATGTTGCAATTGGCTTTGCAATCGGAGCACTATGATCAAATCAATAGCTATCAAGTTGAAGACACTTTCGAAGCGACTAAATCGGCATTGCAACAAGCCATCGAAGAGAATGACGTCATCCTAGTTTCTGGTGGGATTTCTGTTGGTGATTATGATTTTGTTGGCAAGGCTTTGCAAAGTTTAGCAGTAGAAACTCTGTTTTATAAAGTCAATCAAAAGCCAGGGAAACCATTATATTGCGGAAAGTTAAAGGACAAGATGATTTTTGCATTGCCTGGAAATCCAGCGGCAAGTTTGACGTGTTTATACGTTTATGTATTGCCTACTTTACATCGAATTTCTGGAAAAAATGCGTCGTATATGCCGTCTATTACAAAACCATTGGCGCACCATTTTGAAGTGAATAATTCGAGAAGTCAGTTTTTGAAAGCGTTAGTAACAGGAGATGAGGTCACGATTTTGCCACACCAAGATTCGTCGATGTTGGATTCGTTCGCGACTGCAAACGCGTTAGTTTTTGTTCAAGATGGTTGTTATGAGCTGGCAATAGGCGCTTCAGTTGGCGTTTATCAATTATAGTAAAAAGTACAAACTGTATGTTTTTTTACCTCAATGATTAAATTTATGAAATCAAAAATCACGATAATCCTTGCAATGCTTCTTCATATTAGCATGGCAATTGCGCAAGTAGAAACGATTGGTGAATCTGTTTTTAACATAGGTGAAATCAAAACGATTCAATCGAAAATTCTCAATGAAAGCAGAACTTTGAATATTTATTTACCACCGACGTACACCAAAGATAAAGCGTATCCCGTTTTATATTTGCTTGATGGTTCTGCGAACGAAGACTTCCTGCATATTGTAGGTTTGGTTCAGTTTTATAATATGCAATTTCAAATGCCGGATTTTATCGTGGTGGGTATCGCCAATGTCGATCGCAAAAGGGATTTTACCTTTCCGACGGATGCCGCCGATCTAAAGAAAGAGTTTCCAACCACAGGCGGTTCTTCGAAATTTATCAATTTTATTGAAAACGAATTGCAGCCTTACATCGAATCAAAATATAGCACAACAGAAACTAAGTTTATCATTGGGCAATCGCTTGGTGGACTTTTAGCCACTGAAATTCTCTTGAAGAAACCGCAATTGTTTACCCATTATTTGATTGTTAGTCCAAGTTTATGGTGGGACAATGAGAGTCTAATAAAAATTGCGCCAACGCTTTTAGAACAAAATAAAAACAGCACTGCAGAAGTTTATCTTGCGGTCGGAATGAAAGAACATATGACGATGATTAAAGATGCACAGGAGATGAGTATTGCGTTTAGAAATGCCAAAAATCCGAAAGTAAAACTCGATTTTATGGAAATGACCAACGAAAATCACGCCTCTATTTTGCACCAAAGCATCAACGATATTTTCAAAAAAATGTACCCGTTGAAAGAATAAGGATGGAAATAGTCGATTTGCTTCACGCACCATTATTGCTTTTGCTGTTGCCGATTGTAGCGTTTTTGTACGCGAGCGTCGGTCATGGTGGAGCCAGTGGCTACTTGGCTTTGATGAGTCTTTTTGCGTTTCCTATTGCGTTTATGAAACCCACCGCTTTGGTGCTGAATATCATCGTTTCTGGAATTTCATTTTATTTTTATTTTAAAGAAAAGCAATTCGACTGGAAACTATTCTATCCATTCGCTTTGACATCGATTCCCTTTTCTTTTTTAGGTGGATTGCTTACGATTGAGACGCATTTATATAAAATGATTTTGGCGACAGTCTTGATTTTTGCAGTATTGCGACTTCTCGGTATTTTAGGTAAAGAAAAACCACAGCTACAACCTGTTCATTTTCCACTGGCATTATTGATTGGCGCTCTCATTGGATTCTTGTCTGGTCTCATCGGTATTGGCGGCGGCATTATCTTAAGTCCAGTTTTGCTGCTTTTAGGTTGGGCCACAATGAAACAAACTGCTGCAGTTTCCGCTTTATTTATATTGGTTAATTCGGTCGCTGGACTTCTCGGATTTATAAGCAAAGGAGAATCTTTACCCATATCATCGTTCTTAGTCATTGCCATTGTAGCTGTCGGTGGCATTTTAGGCGGCTATTATGGAAGCAAGAAATTCAACACCGTCACTTTGCGCAACATTTTGGCTTTGGTATTGGGAATCGCTATTTTTAAACTATACACAACTTAATATGGAAATCAAATTGAAGTATTTTGGTTTGGTAGCCGATCATACCAAAAAGAAAGAGGAAGTGATTTTCTTTGACGGCAATTCGGTAACTTTGTTGGAAGTCCAAACGAAATTACACGAAAACTATCCTGAATTGACAACCACTGTGTATTCCTTTGCAATCAATCAAAAGTTGATTCAAGGAACCACAACGGCGGTAAATAATCTCGATGAAATTGCTTTATTGCCGCCTTTTGCAGGAGGATAAAATTAATTATGAATCGCTATCAACGTCAAATCGCACTACCAG
>CALPOS020000240.1 GCA_943325255.2 Sphingobacterium thalpophilum | reverse complement strand
TCGCGGGGTGCAAAGATAAGCACTTATCTTACTTTTTTCCAAAAATTTCGTGACCTTTTTTTTACTTTGTTTATAACTTGTTGGGGGTGCGTTTGTTGACTGCTTTGTATTTTGCTCGCTAAGGCGCTAAGTCGCAAATCTTAGCTCTAAAAGCTCTTAAAAGAAAAAAAAAGAAGTTTGACACGAGCTTGCGAACTGGCGAAGCAATGTTGATTAACCAATAATGAATTTTGAAGTCAGCTGCCCTAGCCCCGATAGCAGGGAAAATCCTTTTTTGTTTTTTTTAAATGGCACCTCGACTGCGCTCGGTGTGACAAAAAACAAAAAAGATTGTACCGAATAGCGGGAATAAGCTCCGAGAAGAAAAAAATGCTAAATCCAATACTATAAATATTGTGTGTGTTTTTGTATTCCTTATATTTGCGCTTCGTAAAAATGAATATAATGATTAAGATTACTTTGCCCGACGGGTCGATTAAGGAGTTTGAAGCAGGCGTAACACCCATGGATGTTGCCAAAAGCATTAGTGAAGGATTGGCTAGAAACGTGATTTCAGCTTCTTTCAATACCGCAATCATTGAAACTTCTACCCCACTCACGACCGACGGTGCTCTTATATTGTATACTTGGAATGACGAAAATGGGAAAAAAGCATTTTGGCATTCGACTTCGCACGTGATGGCGCAAGCTTTGGGCGAGTTTTTCCCTGGAATTAAATTGACTTTAGGTCCAGCAATCGCGAACGGATTTTACTATGACGTTGATTTTGGAGATCATAAAATTACCGACGCTGATTTTAAGAAAATCGAAGATCGTGTATTGGAAATTTCAAGAGAAAAGCATGAATTCAAATTGCGACCTGTTTCGAAAGCAGAAGCACTTGAAGTATACAAGGACAACGAATATAAAACGGAATTAATCTCCAATTTAGAAGACGGAACAATTACGTTCTGCGATCATTCTAATTTCTTTGATTTGTGTCGCGGTGGTCACATTCCCAATACTGGAATCATCAAAGCGATGAAAATCATGAGTGTAGCAGGCGCTTACTGGCGTGGCGATGAGAAGAACAAACAATTAACACGTGTCTACGGCGTTTCTTTTCCAAAACAAAAAGACTTGACCGATTACCTCGAATTGTTGGAAGAAGCCAAACGTCGTGATCATCGTAAACTAGGAAAAGAATTGGAATTGTTTGCCTTCTCACAAAAAGTAGGACAAGGTTTACCATTGTGGTTACCAAAAGGCGCCGCACTGCGCGACCGTTTAGAGCAATTTTTGAAAAAAGCACAAAAGAAAGCGGGATACGAACAAGTGGTAACACCACATATCGGACAGAAAGAATTGTATGTGACTTCAGGTCACTATGCGAAATACGGCGCCGATAGTTTTCAACCGATTCACACGCCGGCCGAAGGCGAAGAATTTTTATTAAAACCGATGAACTGTCCGCATCACTGTGAAATTTACAATACAAAACCTTGGTCTTATAAAGATTTACCTAAACGTTATGCGGAATTTGGAACCGTGTATCGTTACGAACAAAGCGGTGAGTTGCATGGATTAACGCGTGTTCGTGGGTTTACGCAAGACGACGCTCATATTTTTTGCACGCCAGATCAGTTGGATGAAGAATTTAAAAAAGTAATCGACTTGGTGTTGTACGTTTTTGGATCGTTAGGATTTGAAAACTTTACCGCACAAATCTCATTAAGAGATCAAGAAAACAGAGACAAATATATTGGATCGGACGAAAATTGGGAAAAAGCAGAGAACGCGATTATCAATGCCGCTCGGGACAAAGGATTGAACACTGTCGTTGAATATGGAGAAGCAGCGTTCTACGGACCAAAATTAGATTTTATGGTGAAAGATGCGTTGGGCAGACAATGGCAATTGGGAACAATCCAAGTAGATTACAATCTACCAGAGCGTTTTGAATTGACTTATAAAGGTTCTGATAATGAGCTTCATATACCGGTAATGATACACCGTGCGCCTTTCGGCTCGATGGAAAGATTTATCGCCATTTTGCTCGAACATACCGCCGGAAATTTCCCGCTTTGGTTAATGCCAGAGCAAGCTATTATCTTGTGTTTGAGCGAGAAATATGAAAATTATGCGAAAAAAGTTTTGAGTCTGCTAGAAAATCACGAAATTCGCGCCCTAATTGACAACCGAAACGAAACGATTGGCAGAAAAATTCGGGATGCTGAAACGCAGAAAACCCCGTTTATGCTGATTGTAGGTGAGGAAGAAGAGAAGAACAACACTATTTCTGTTCGCCGTCATGGACAGGAAGGAAAAGGCAATATAAGCGTAACCATCGAAGAATTTGCGAAAATTGTTCAAGATGAAATCGACAAAACATTAAAAGTTTTTACAGTTTAACTTAAATAATAAAGTCATAGCAATACGAAGTAACAAGGGTTATCAACCCAGAGTAGAGAAAAAAGATGCACATCGAATTAATAACCTAATTCGTGGTGTCGCTGAAGTAAGACTTGTGGGAGAAAATGTAGAGCCAGGAGTTTTTAAAATTGCTGATGCTCTAAGACTCGCTGATGAATTTGAATTGGATTTAGTGGAGATATCACCGAATGCTGATCCACCAGTTTGCAAGATAATCGACTACAAGAAGTTCGTTTATATGCAAAAGAAACGCGAGAAAGAATTGAAAGCAAAATCTACTCAAATTGTAGTGAAAGAAATTCGATTTGGTCCGCAAACCGATGAACATGATTACGAATTTAAGAGAAAAAACGCAGAGAAATTCTTGAAAGAAGGTTCTAAATTGAAAGCGTTTGTGTTCTTTAAAGGACGTTCCATCATTTACAAAGATCAAGGTCAGATTTTGTTATTGCGTTTGGCTACAGATTTAGAAGAACACGGAAAAGTAGAAGCGATGCCCGTGTTGGAAGGAAAGCGAATGATTATGTTTATTGCGCCGAAGAAGAAAAAATAGTTGCTGAGCGGCTGAGTGCCTGAGTTGCTGAGAAGCAAATCGGTAACTCGAATGCCCTAGCCCGGATTGAAGCAAAGTGCCGTGCACTGCGGAAAGCCGGATCAGCTCCGAAAAAAAGAAAATTAAGTACTGAAAGAAAAAGTGCCGATTTAACCTGAAAGAAAACTCAGAAACTCAGCTACTAAGAAACTCAGCCACTCAAAATAGTAAGTAAGAATAAATCAAAAACAACTAGGAAAAATGCCTAAAATGAAAACAAAATCTAGCGCCAAGAAACGATTCAAAGTTACTGGTTCTGGAAAGATCAAAAGAAAGCATGCTTTCAAAAGTCATATCTTGACTAAAAAATCTAAGAAACGTAAATTAGCTTTGACACACTCAGCGCTAGTACATTCTACGGATATGAAAAGCATCAAACAACAATTAAGAATTATCTAAATGGTTGATGGTTGAAAGGTGTAAGGTGCAAGGTCAAAACTCCTGAACCCTATTCCCAAAACCCTGAACCCATAGATTTCTTTAGGTTAAAACAAATTTAAATAACCTTGGAGTACGGCCTTAAGTTCC
>CALPOS020000239.1 GCA_943325255.2 Sphingobacterium thalpophilum | reverse complement strand
ATTATTCACATGAATATCGAAGACCTAAGTTCAGATTTGATTACAAAACTGCAGACTGTTTTTCAGTCCAATCGAGGTGATCATTCCGTGATTTTTGAAGTGTTAGAATTAGAAACAATAAAGAAACAAACAGAAGTCGCTGCGCCTATTTTTATAACGAATGAAGAAGTCAGTGACGAGGAAGATTTGCTTTCCCTTTCTGAAGAAACAGAACCCGAAGTGAATTTGAGCGAAGAGAAAGATGAAATTAAGATAATCACCAAGCTCTCGATGCCAAGCAGGAAATTGAAGATTGGTATTTCAAGCGAATTATTGCAGGAATTAGAGAAAATGCAAATCAACTTTCGATTGAATTAAACAGAAAACCCGAAGTAAGTACTTCGGGTTTTTAGTATATGATTATTGCAGTTTTGCCAACCAATAAGACGCATTAAGATGCAATCTTGAATGGTTTCCGCTGACTTCCGTCCAGCCTGGATACAAGGTGTCGCTTGGATTTCCTGTACCGTCATCTGCTGGAGAACTATCAGTGATTAAAACAACTCTTCCGTTGAAGTAAGTCGATGAAGCGCACATCACGCCAGTTGTGCTGGTTTTCGCTAAACCAGTTTTCCAAATTAATCCTTTTACAGAGGCATTGGCAGTAGGCGTTATTTTGATGGAAGCACCTGCGCTGAATTTTAGCTGTGTTACGGCACCTTGCGATCCATTTAATATGGTGTTGGTTGCGTCGTTCAAAACGTTTGTAGTTGTTTGAGAGAAATTTACCAATTCTACTGCTAAGCCAAATGGATTGCTTTGCACGGAATTGGAGGTCATCAAATTATTCCAGACTGCTGCCGAATCTTTTCCGTCACTATTTCTGTCAGAGCCATTGTGATTGGCAATCATAAAAAGGCCGCCACCATTTTTGACAAAATTGATAATCGCTGTTTTTTGTGCTGTCGTAAAAAGGGTATTTGGTTCATCTACCACATATACATCATAATTGGATAAATCTTGCGCATTGGTTGTGCTACCATAAGTAATAGACGCACCTGGCGCTAAAGTTTCAACTGTATGTCCTTCTTTCACTAAGGCAATTCCCCATGCAGAGATTCCTCCTCTCCAATAATTTTCTGGTGTCGTTGCTGTAACGGTACTTTGTAATGGATTTGGAAAACGGATTGGCGTTCCGCTCGTGTTTTGACAAATTACCCAATCGGCATTTCCGGCAGTTTGCGCCTTGGTTGCGTCAAAAAGAAAGCGCTTTGGAGTAGTTATTCGTAATTGTGGCGTGGCCGCTGTGTTTGTTGTTATGGTTTCATTATCGCCAGCACAAGAGAAAATTAGTATTGACAAAGCGAAAGTGCTCAGTAGGGTTTTAATGTGATTCATTGGTTTTTATAGTTTTAAGTGTAAAAAATTGAGAAATCAAATATATACTTTTTGTTATTAAGAATGAATTTTTAATCGACAAAATATAATATTTGAACAGTAACAGTTTCGCGACGAAAAACCCTAGCCCCGATTGCTTCGCCAGTTCGCTTCGCTCGTGTGCAGCAAGTATCCTTTTATTTTTTTTGGAGGTTGCCCATTTCTTGGACGAAAGTTATTTAAAATAATAAAAGATACTGCGTATAGCGGGATTAGCTACTGAAATAAATTCAGCATCAATCCTGAAAATCTTAAAGAAATCAAAAATAACCTTTGGCAATACATAAATAGCCAAAAAAAATTTGGGTAATGTTATCAATGAAAATAAATCGCTAATTTTGGCTTCGAACAATTTAATAAAGAAACTATGGCTTTAGCAATAACCGATGCTACTTTTGAGGAAGTAGTATTAAAATCAGATAAACCAGTAATGGTTGACTTTTGGGCGGCATGGTGCGGTCCGTGTAGAATGGTTGGTCCAATCATCGATGAAATCAGCGAAGAATTTGCAGGTAAAGCTGTAATTGGAAAAGTTGATGTTGATGCCAATCAAGAATTTGCTGCAAAATATGGTGTGAGAAATATTCCGACGGTTTTGGTTTTTCAAAACGGGGAAGTGGTAGGAAGACAAGTAGGCGTTGCGCCGAAGCAAACTTATGCCGATAGTTTGAACGCATTATTGTAATAGTACGATTATATTTTTAGAAAAAAGGTTTGATGAAAGTCGGACCTTTTTTTATGGGTGGGATTCCCATTTTCAAACGGCCAAATTCTCAAATTTTCATCCGAGTTACAGCCGAATTGTATGAAATAAAATTATCTTTGAAGCATGAACATCGAATCGCAACAAGAAAAAATTTCCAGCTTTCAGCACCTTGAATTACTTGCTAACCAAGTGGTAGAAGGTTTCATTTCGGGCATGCACAAATCGCCTTTCCATGGATTTTCAGCCGAGTTTGCAGAACATAAAGTGTACAATACAGGTGAAAGCACCAAACACATGGACTGGAAGTTGTTTGCTAAAACCGATCGATTGTACACCAAGAGATACGAAGAAGAGACAAATTTAAGATGTCATTTGATTATAGATAATTCATCATCCATGCATTATCCAAAATTAAAAGACAACCAGCCTTTTTATGAAAGTAAAATTGGTTTTTCTGTTTTGGCATCTGCGGTTTTGATGAATTTATTAAAGAAGCAACGAGATGCCGTTGGACTAAGTATTTATTCCAACACCTACGAATATTACGCGCCGGAGAAAGGAAGCGACCGTCATCATCGTATGGTGTTGAATCAATTGGAGCAACTACTAGAGAACCCCAAAGAAACAAAACAAACAGACACCATTACATTTCTGCATCAAATCGCAGAAAAAATGCACCGCCGTTCCTTGATTATTCTTTTTACCGATATGTTTCAATCGAGTACCGACGGGGCGCTTTTTAATGCATTGCAACATCTCAAGCACAACAAACACAAAGTAGTTTTATTTCACGTGATCGACGAAAAAACAGAAACTCACTTTGATTACGACAATGCACCGAGAAAGTTTATTGATATAGAAAGCGGCGATGAGATCACCATTTTCGCAGATAATGTTAAAGAAGCCTACGAAAAACAAGCGCAAAGTTACTTTAAGAAGTTGGCTCAGAATTGTGCACAGAACAAGATTAAGTATGTTCCTGTTAATGTTGGCGCCAATTTCGAGAAGATACTAACTACTTATTTGGTTGAGAAACAATCGTTTGGTTAGGCTATTTTAAAATTAAAAAATATTTTACTGCAATCGTTTGCAGATACAAAAATGTATACTATATTTGCAACCGCAATCGCAAGATCGCCGAACACTTATGATAAGTAAAGGTTAGGTGAGGCAATAAGCAGAGGTTTGGTAGTTCAGTTGGTTAGAATACATGCCTGTCACGCATGGGGTCGCGGGTTCGAGTCCCGTCCAGACCGCTTAATTTGGGAAAAGGTTTTCAGAAATGAAAACCTTTTTTGCCCAATAAAAGTATCCTCTGATGCAGTTCTTCTAGAAAGAAAGGCATTCAAAACAGTTGTGTTGTTTTCGCTACGACTTTGTAACTCGTAGCATGGATTAGTAGTTAGACCAATGAAAAGCTTTCCATTTAT
>CALPOS020000238.1 GCA_943325255.2 Sphingobacterium thalpophilum | reverse complement strand
ATTCTAATATTTGTATAAGCTTTTTATTTTTAAATCTTTTGCGAACGTCCTTGCTAATATTGCTGAAAAACTGACCTACTTTCATGGCAGTTTCAAGTGTCACTAACTCTAATGGAGAAACGCCTGGATTGTAAACCAAGTCTTTGATGGCAATATCGTAGTTACTTTTCGCATCGGCCATAAAATCGGCTAATATTGCGCCACTACCTTTCTCGATCGACTCAAAAGTTTGGATGATTTCCTCTAGATTGTCTGCTATGGTGACAAATTCGTTGACACCAAAATATACTTGATACGCTGGTGATAATTTCTGCAATTGATAATAGTCGGAGGGTTTTTTATTAAAGTCGGCAAAAAATCTTTCGAAGACGTCTGGCATCCAATACCAAGTTGGACCGATATCAAAGGTAAAACCGTCTTTTTTCAATTGCCGCGCTCTACCGCCAATTGTCGCATTTTTTTCATAAACGGTAACTTGATGTCCTTGTTTTGCCAAATAGCATGAGGCTGCCAAAGCTGAAAAGCCCGAGCCAATTATTTTAATGTCTTTAGAAATCATTCTTGGTGGATGGATATTAATAAATCAAACAGCAATTTTTGCTACAACTCCTCTACTAAATCTGCTATTGAGCCAAATACTCTGGTAACATTATTTAATGTTGATGGTTTAATTTCATCTACCATACGGCCAATCAGCCATATTTCGGAATCGTCTTTTAGCACTGTTTGTTGAATTTCCTTGATATAATCGTTGACATGTTCTTTGTCGGGTTGAACAGTCATATAAGAAACAAAAACGATGGAGTCGAAATATTTATTTAAATCATTGAGACTATCGGTCGGAACGCTTTCACCCAAGTAGATGGTTTTGTAGCCATGAAGTAAAATTTCATAATTCAAATACATCAGTCCCAATTCGTGAATTTCATTCATCGGTAAATAGAGCACAAAAACCTTATCTAGTTTTGTTGGTTCTAATACTTGAACTTTCTCAGTATTGATAAGTAGTTTTTGCTTGATCAGGTAACTAATAAAATGCTCATGCGCCGGTGTGATTGTATCTGATTGCCACAACAAACCGAGCTCAGTCATCAATGGAATAAATACTTCGTAGAAAACTTCTCTGAATGATTTTTCTGCTAATAGGGTGTTGTAGGTGGAGAAGAACTTCGTTTGATCAAAATTCATCATAGCCATCTTAAAGGCGCTTATAGCATGACTTTTTGCGCTTTTTTCAGAAATAATTTCACGGACCAATTGCGGAATTTTCTCTGGCGGATACTTGGAAATTTTCGATATTTTATAACCATGATTGTGAAGCAAAGTAATGTTTAGCAGTTTTTGCAAACTGGCTAAATCGTACAACCGGATGTTGGTATCGGTTCTTGTTGGCTCTAAAACATTGTATCTTTTTTCCCAGATGCGAATGGTGTGCGCCTTAATCCCTGACAGATTCTCCAGGTCTTTTATACTGAATACATTTTTTACGTTGTTCATTTTTTTAAAAAAAAGTTTAAACAAAAGTAAGCAAAAAATGTGTTGTTGGTTTTATTTTAAGATTAATTTTTGAAAATAGATTTGTGGTGCAAAGAAAAAAAATTAGAATAGCGTTGAATACCGTTCTCTCTGCGTAACGTGCGGTGCGCCAGAGGCAAACGAAGTAATTCAATCTTGACGATTTTTGTCTTGATATTGAATAAATGATTAGTTTTGATTTTCTAACACCCACAACTGATGAAGACATACGCCAATATTTTCGAAAATAGAACGCAAAAGTTAAGCAATTAGAACAAGCAGACAAAAGCACAACATATTTAGATTTTGCAGATTATGTAGCGCTTCATATCACAGAAAAATCAAATACAGAAACAACAAGTGAAACGCTAAGATGGGTACATATCGCAATTAGAAATGCTAAGTGGAATTTCTTAGGAAGTTTCCATAAAATTAGAGGGAAATATCTTCAATTATACCTAAACGATTTCGTTTATAACCTTAATAGACGGTATTCAGAGGAAAAACTATTCGATGGGCTAATGATAGCAAGTATCACAGGGTTTTGACTAAAAACAGACAATCAAAAATATTATTTTACAACTATGCGAAAAAATTATAATCCTGATAAAGTAAATTCATTGAAACATGTGCTTTTTGGCAGTTTAATCGGCACCACAATTGAGTTTTTCGATTTTTATATTTATGCTAATGCTGCTGTTTTGGTCTTTCCACAATTATTTTTTCCAGGATCAAGTCCTACTATTTCTACAATAGAATCTTTAGCAACTTTTTCTATTGCCTTTTTTGCACGTCCCATCGGCTCAGTTGTTTTTGGTCATTATGGAGACAAAATTGGAAGAAAAACCACATTAGTTGTTGCTTTATTAACAATGGGTATTTCGACTGTTGCTATAGGATTTTTACCAACTTATGCGAGCATCGGAATTGCCGCTCCTCTTTTACTAATGCTTTTCAGATTTGGTCAAGGATTGGGACTAGGCGGTGAATGGGGTGGCGCTGTTTTATTGGCAATTGAAAATGCTCCTCAGGGAAAACGCGCTTGGTATGGAATGTTCCCTCAATTAGGTGCTCCAATAGGTTTGTTACTCTCTGGTGGCACTTTCCTTTTATTGAGTGAAACATTGACAAATGAACAATTCTTTGATTATGGATGGAGAATTCCTTTCATCGCAAGTGCTGCTTTAGTCGTGGTAGGATTTTATATTAGATTGAAAATCAACGAAACACCTTCATTTATTGCATCTTTGAAAACAAAAAACAAGGTAAAAATTCCTATGATAGAACTTTTATATTCATATAAGAGAGAACTTGTTTTTGGAACTTTAGCAGCAGTGGCCACTTTTGTAACTTTTTATTTTATGACTGTTTTTACGCTAAGTTGGTCTACAACTGGTTTAGGATATTCAAGGCATGATTTACTCGTTATGCAACTTTTTTCAGTTTTGTTTTTTGGAATAGCAATCCCTATTTCCGCTCTTTTGGCAGATAGATTCGGTCGTAAATATGTGTTGATGGTTATTTCTGCTGTCATTGCTGTTTTTGGATTGTTTTTTTCTTTCTTTCTGGTTTCTGGAAACGAAAATTTACTAACACTCTTTTTATGTTTAGGGATGACATTGATGGGACTTACCTACGCCCCTTTAGGAACTTTTCTTTCTGAATTATTTCCAACAGAAGTTCGCTATTCAGGTGCTTCTCTAACATTCAATTTTGCCGGAATAATAGGTGCTGCCTTTGCCCCAATGATTGCCATTTGGATTGCCGAAAATTATGGAATTACCTTTGTTGGATATTATTTGTCTGTTGCTGCGATTATCACATTATGCTCACTTTTGCTAATCCGTAAAAAGGTACATAAATTTTAAATTTATAACTGCAAATAATTAAACTCCAACAACTATTTACGTAAATATAACCCGTTGGGTGCAATTATTAAAAACGTCAGTTCGAGTGTTTTTTGTGCAGAGAAACGGAACAAAAAATGTATCGAGAACCGTTTTCAATTAAATTTTCCTTGTTCTCGATACGATTTTCTAT
>CALPOS020000237.1 GCA_943325255.2 Sphingobacterium thalpophilum | reverse complement strand
ATTTTAAAACAACCTGAAATGCTCACTGAGAATACTTTTATGGTTGTTTTGTTGGCCATTCCTATTGTCTTGCTTTTTGTATTGGCTAAAGCTGGAAAATTATAGTGGCATGTCTTTTGGTAAACGGAGTTTCGAAATTTTAAAAATAGTTATCCCATGAAAAAAACAGCAGTAATTTTAGTCTTGTTATTTACAACCTTAGCGCAAGCCCAAGAAATCAAACCTATTCCGATGATTAATGTTTCCGGTGAAGGAAAGGTGAAAGTCACTCCAGATCAAGCAGCAATTTCGATTTCAGTTGAAACGAAAGGCGCTAAAGCTACCGATGTTAAAAAGGAAAATGACACAAAGATTGACGCGGTATTGAAGTATATTAAGAAAATGAACATTGCAAAAGAGGATTTTCAAACGCAACGCGTCAATTTGTATCCTAACTACGATTACGAAAAGAAGAAAAGCAATTATATGGCGACTCAAACGGTCGTTGTACTATTAAAAGATTTGAACAAATACGATACATTGATGGATGGTTTGGTTGATTTGGGAATAAATAGAATCGACAACGTTGAATTCAAATCTTCAAAAATGGAAGCATTACAAACCGAAGCTCGAAAATTAGCCATTCAAAATGCGAAAGCCAAAGCGGAAGATTTCGTTTCTGTTTTGAATCAAAAAGTTGGAAAAGCGATGACAATTTCGGATAATTCGCAAGCTTATTATCCGCCGAGACCCATGTATGAAATGAAAGCTATGGCCATGGCAGATGGTGGAGGTGGATCGCCAAGAGAAACATTAGCAACTGGTGAAATAGAGTTGGTGGTGAATGTCAGTGTGAGCTTTGTCTTAGAATAGATATTAATGAAAATGTGAAAAAGTAGCCTCGATTTGTCGAGGCTTTTTTTATGAATTTTTTTTAAAAATGCGTTTCAACGTTTTTATAAGTTAGTTGCGGAATAAAAGAAGGTAGTTAAGAGGAAGTCTTTAATTTTGTTGTAGAAATCAAAGAAGATCCCAAGTCTGCTTTTAATAACCTAAAATTGAATACTATGAAAGCGCTACTATGTTTCGCCGTTTTTTTTCTACTTACGAGTGTAGAAAGTGCTTTTTCTCAGGAATATCATCCGATGCTCCTCAACTCCACTTGGTTGCTTTACGATTGGACTTCTCACGGTTCGCCTTCTGAAGAAAGAATGATTGAACAAGCTGAAGATATTGTTATTGGTTCTTATACCTACAAGCAATATATTGACCAGTTTCCAAGTTACGATAACTATTCAAATTTGCTTCACACCGTCTATTTGAGAGAAGATGTAGCCGAAAGAAAAGTATATAAAATGGTTGATGGCGTTGACCAACTGTTGTATGATTTTAATCTCGAAAACGGCAGTACGATTTATCAATACGGGAACACTTTTACTGCAACGGTTGATTATATAACTATCAACGGCGGAAATCGAAAAAGAATAACCTTAAAAAGTACAGAAGAATATTGCGGAGAACGACTTACACAAGTATGGATAGAAGGCGTTGGTAGCGATAAACATCCTTTTTATCCCGATTACAGTATGTATAACGTTTGTTCTTCTAGTGGAGGCATTATGGTTTTTACCAAGTGCAGTTTTCAAAACGGTGAACATATTTTTGGAAATCCGGATTGCTTATCATTCATTCCTTTGGGAGTTGAAGAAAGCGATATGTTACGTGATAACATTAGCGTTGCTCCAAATCCATTTTCTTCTGAACTCGCTATCGAATCAGCCATTGCTTTTGACAATGCAACATTGAAACTTTACAATGCTGTTGGACAATTGGTTCGAGAAATCAAGAATATTTCAGGGCTACGCATTATATTAAATAGAGAAAATTTAAGTAGCGGCCTTTATTTTATCCAATTGTTTGAAAAAGGAAAATTAGTAAAGTCAAGTAAAGTTTTGGTAAATTAAATCACTTGTTATTTAAACTGAAATTGCATTCCTATTCTAAACTGTTCGTCCCATTTCAATACATCGATACTTTCTTCTTTGATGATGTTGAAATACTGGAATTTGATCATTGCATTATAGCCACTCATTTGATAAGCAATTGCCGTCGAAAATCGTTCTGAATTCCCTTTCACCAGGTCATTGAGGTCTAACTCTTCGTAACGCGCAGATACAATTGTCTTTATGTTCTTAATAAAATAATTGGCTTGTGCGATATAACCGCCTGAAAGTACATAGCCTTTGGTTTGTTTCGGCGTAAGGTTTTGGAATAGTGGATCGTTTTCGTTTTGCGGTTCGGATTTTATTTGATGAATTTCAAACTGTCCCGAGAATCCCATATATTGAAAAGACGCGTCCAAACCATAAACGTATCTCTTTCCATCGATTACTTTAATTCCATATTCGCTCGTTGCATTGTCGGGAAATGCTTCACCGGCAGGAAGTTTCTTATTCATAAATCGACCATTGACTCCAAGGGAAAACATTGGGATAGGGGTAACTCTATCGTCTATTTCGCGATAACGATATCTAGCAGGATAGGAAATATCAAATCGTCCAATATATTCCAATTGTCCACTTGGATCGTTATCTCCAGCTAATGAAAGTTCACCCAAACCCGTGTACGCGCCCAAATAAATGTTGGCTCTTTGCTTCCAGAAATTCTTCATCAAAGTAACTCCTACATCACGTCTAGAAAAGATCGAACCTCGAACCAATTCCGCTCTTTGCCAGTAAGGTGAAAAGTTGAATGGATTCATAGAACTTCGAGAATAATAGACTTTTCCATATCCCATTTCTATATCAAAAAACTGAAAACCTTTATATTTCATCGTTGCTTCCATAAGTCCAGGGTTTTCAGGGTCTATTTCCGCACCTTGGTTATTGGCTGCCAAATCAGCAAAATCGACTTTTAGATTGTATTCGTAGTCACTTCCGACGCGACCCTCGAGGTCTAGTTGTGCATCTCGCAATTTGAAACGGTTTTTGGAGCGGTCTTCTTCGCCAAATTTTAAAAGGCGTTCGTTGAGATAAGTGGAAACACTTCCAGAAATTTCTAAAATATGTCTTCCATTAGAAATAGTGACTTGAGCGTTCGTTTTATTGATAAAAAAGCATAACGTTGCGGCTAGTATGATTGGTTTCATTTTATTTTTTTTCTGGATTATTGAAATAGTAAATTCGCTGCATATCATCGCAAGTAACAACTAGATTTCCGTCTTTATCAAAGGCCAAACCTTCTGGGTTAATCACAGGTAATTTCCATTTTTCTAGCACTTGATACGCAGTTGCATTTAGTTTCAAAACTGATCGGTCTTCGTCGCTTAACAACCATAGAAAGCCGTTATGAAAAGTAGCAGCAGCGATATCACGTGCAATTTTAGATAAGTCTATTTCATTAATAATTTTAAAATTGACATCCAATTCTAGCAATGTTATCGGGTCTTTTTCGACCATTAAAATGAAAGTGTTTTTTTCTTTATTAAAGGTCAATGCTTCATACGCTCTATTTCTTCCGCCGCCAAAAGGAACTGTAATCGTTTTTGTTCTGTTCAAGGAAGTTCTTTCATAGACAAAAATCTTCCGATGT
>CALPOS020000236.1 GCA_943325255.2 Sphingobacterium thalpophilum | reverse complement strand
TGTAGTCTGAATGTATATACTTAAATAGTGTCATTTTAAAGTAATTGTGGCTTGTTCAAAAGTAAGGAAAACCAACCAACCATTCTTCCTAAAAATTCAAAAAAAGAATCTGCCCTTTTGGTTGTTGTAAATGTATTAGTTAAACGAATGAAAGTTAACAGCAAAGTGATGGAATGCCATTTCGTTTGTGCCTTAAAACTGGGATGACGATGTTTAATTCGCCAAACATACCAGCCATTTCGCACCACCATTTTCCCATAGCGATACTGACTCGGTCTACCAGACATGTCATGAAAATGCCCTAATTTGGCAGCGGTATTGACATACAATTTACCTGCTTTTGATAATCGCAAGGTAAAATCGGCGTCTTCATAAAGTCCGTAACCTTCGAAGTAAGTAGAAAACTGAAAGGTCTCAAAAACGCTTTTTCGAAACGAAGAAACCCCTCCCATTAGTTGCTCTACTTCGTATATTTTATCAGAAGGTGGTAAAAACCCTATACTTCTTCCGTGGGAAAATTCAGGCAGAAATCCTGGCTTGGTATCGCTATCCAAACCTAACCTTTTACGCAGAACAAAGCGCGATCCATCTTTTTTCTTCCAACCATCATAAAAATATTCTGTAAGCTTTGGTATGTAATCAGGGCCCACAAAATCCCATTCATCTTCATTGGAAATATAACCCCCAACACCTAAAGCAGCTGGAAATAAATCATAAGTTCTGAGAATTTCTTCAAAATAACTAGGATCTAAAATGGTATCGTCATCTAAAAAACAAACAATATCAATGTCTTTTTCAACTTTCGCTATTCCAAAATTCCTTTGCTTTGTTAATCCTCGATCTCTTTCTTCCACTCTAAAATACTCCAAATTAGGATACGATCTAGTCTGCAACGCCAATTGAGTTTCGTCATTGCTCGATCCATCAATGATTAAGATTTCATCAGGATAAAGCGTCTGACCCTTCACTGATTCCAACAAATCTACAAGTGGTCTCGGACGCATATAGGTGCAAATTATTAAAGAAAACTTCATGATTTATTGAGTTCTAACACCTAATTTTATAAGCTTCTTGGCATAAAATAATGATTTCTGAAATTGTAATAGTTTAAAAGGAACTTTCAGCAAACGAAAGATAAAAGTCAATTTTGAACCATTCATTAAAAACAGAAAAAAATATTTATGCTTAAATTCAGTGAGTTGCTCGGGGGAAAATTGCTTGCAAAACTGATACATTAAAGTTGGACTGGGAACGGGACGAATCCATTTTACTGGCGTATCTAATTCCCACGGTTGCTTTTTACGTTTCTTTCCAAGTATTTTGGATTGCGAACCCCAAAAACGATAGCCTCCACTGCTCGGTTTCAAATGCAGATTAGCTGAAAAAGGATTGTGTAAAACTGGGACTCCCAATTTTAGTAACGAAATTCCAAAATCGCCATCTTCGCCATAACCACCATCATAATTGATATCATTACCTATCAACTGATCAACATACGCTTTCTTTACGCAGGAATTCGCATTACTAAACATTTGTATGCTTCCGACCAACCACCTTTTTTTCTTTATTGCATCTAGTTTAATTGTTAAATCATTTAGATCTTGATTCGAATGGTCGGCCATGATGTCTAACCCATTGCAAGCGCCTGCATTATAGGTCTGTAGCAACTTTAGATGATTTTCAATAAAATCTGACGGAATACGAATATCGTCATCTCCAAAAATAATGTAGGCTCCTGTACAAACTGAAATAGCTTCATTTCGCGCTCTGCAGCTACCTTTAGTTGTTTGCCACTTGACGATCAGCTCAAAAGGGTACTTATCTTCATCATACAGGCGCTCATCTCGGGAATTCTCTGGCGTTGCGTCAACCACCACCACTTGCGTAGGCAGATAGGATTGATTTGACAAATCATACAGCAACCGCAAGGTGAAATCTTGTCGTAACATGGTTGGAATAATGTAGCTCACTGTTGGCGCACCTTGAATTGGATTCAGCGTTCTCGGAGTAAACAACGGTCTATCGATAATTTGCTTAAAATTATTCTTGGCATAAAGAAAAGCTTTCCATTCACTAAATCGCCATATTCCCTTCCGATATAACATAAAAAGGGCGTGGTCAATTTTGAAATTTTTGATATAAAAAACATAGCGATCTCTTGGCGAAATTGTTATCTTTTCAGTTACCACTTCTTTATAAAGCCCACGAACATATAGTGGTACAACTCCTTGGTTTCGCAGTGAATTATACCCAAAATCAAGCGCTTGCATTTGCAAATTTTCGTAATCGCTATCAAACCCTTCCAATGTTTCCCAAACAGATTTTCTTACGGCAAAAAAATTCGGATTGATTCTCCAACTTACACATTCATCTAATCCTTCAAAGTCATTAATGTACCAAAATAGCACGGAGGACTGAATGGCTAAATCTTGAAAAGCATTTTTATAACCTTGTTCAAAAGAACTGTGCCAAATATCGCCATATCCAACTGCCAATTGTTCTAATTTATTAAGATCTGGTTGTCCAGTATAGAGGATTTGTTCTCCACTTTTGGACTTATATTCACTTAGTATCATATTATTTTTTTCCCTTTAAGACGGAGCAATAAAATTCAATGTTTCTCTTTACCAATATATCGATATCAAAATCGGCAGCAACTTTTTCTCTTGCGGCAAGTCCAATAGACTGATTTAATGTGTCATTTTGAATAATCATTACAATTTTTTCAGCAAACGCATCATGGTCTTTTGGATCAACTAGAAAACCGCTTACACCATCATCAATAATTTCGGTTGCCCATCCAATGTTGCTATTGACAACTGCTTTTCTCATTGCCATAGCTTCAATAGTGACCATTCCTTGCGTTTCTGCAAAAGTGGGAAAGACGCATACATTGGCTTTTTGAATATAATCTTGAACCTGTTCATAAGGCACTTTCCCTAAATATTTCACTCTTGCGATTGTCGAACCATTGAGCGCATTTTGAAGCAATAACCAAGTTGATTCGCACTTGGTTTTTCGATCATAGGAATCACCTCCAACAATAATGAGTTGAGCGTTTGGGAACTTTTTGAGCACCTTTTCAAAAATAGGGGCCAACTCTAACACTCCTTTTTTTCGAATAATAGTTCCCATATATAAGATCAAGCCTCTTTCATAAGCATCTGGATTTGTATTGTGAAACTTATCTAAAGACAAACCACTCGGAATCTTTACAATAGCCTTTTTCTTGATTCTAAAAATATACTGCGTAATTTTTGCCGTGAAATCTGAGGGAGTGATATAGGCAACTGCGTTTTTGATACCTCTCTTTTCAAAAATGAAATTTTTTATTTTTTGACTTCGCTGCTCTAAATGACAAAAGTACGCGTCAGACCCATGAAATCTTATAATCAAAGGGGCTTTAAGATGCATAAAAGCAGTAATTCCTGTCCAATCAGGAGCTTCGATGAGATCAATCTTATCAATATTTACATACTGATTGATGTAGTTTTGAAGATATTTTCGATAGTAATACCAGGTAGCAAATCTAAATTTCTTTGAAGCAATTAGGTGTATTTTGATGTTGTTTTCGA
>CALPOS020000235.1 GCA_943325255.2 Sphingobacterium thalpophilum | reverse complement strand
TGCAAATCCTATGTTATAAAAAGTAACTAAGAGAAAACACCATATTAGTACAATTAATAGCATGATGATTAGGAGGAAATTTTACCGTCAACCATAGTCAATTTTCGGTCTGCCATATTCGCCAATTCCTCGTTGTGGGTTACAATCACAAAGGTTTGTCCGAATTTATCACGAAGGTCGAAAAACAACTGATGCAAGTTTTCGGCAGAAGTAGTGTCTAGATTTCCAGAAGGTTCGTCTGCAAAGATAATCGCGGGCTTATTGATCAATGCGCGTGCCACCGCAACTCTTTGTTGTTCTCCGCCGGATAGTGCATTGGGCTTGTGATGAATTCGGTCAGATAATCCGAGATATGATAATAGTTTTTGAGCCTCAACTTCTGTTTCCTTTTTGTTTTTGTTGGCAATAAAGGCTGGAATACAAACATTTTCTAAAGCAGTGAACTCTGGTAAAAGCTGATGAAATTGAAAAATAAATCCCAAGTGCAAATTTCTAAATTGCGACAAAGCCTTGTCGTTCATCTTTAGGACATCTTGGCCGTTGATTTGCAATATTGTTTCACTTGTTACCGTTGGCTGATCCAAAGTGCCAAGTATTTGCAAAAGCGTTGTTTTTCCAGCTCCAGACGCACCAACAATGGAAACGATTTCACCCTGTTTGATATCTAAGTCTACGCCTTTCAACACTTGAAGTTGATCATACGATTTAGTAATATTTTTGGCGTGAATCATATCAATCTGTTTTTACAAAGAAACAAAGTTTTTTAGAAATATTGGAAAGAATACAACAAAAGCGTGGATTGCATCAACGTCGACTTATGACAATTAATAAATAAAAGTTAATTTAAATTTACTGTTTAATTTTTACTTACTTTTGTTAAACAAAAATAATAACCATTCTAACCGCTGAAATAAATTGATGACCACAGATACAAATATAGATTCGTTACATACTAAAATCGAAGTAGCCACTTTTGCTGGAGGTTGTTTTTGGTGTACCGAAGCAGTTTTCCTGTCTTTGAACGGTGTCAAAAGTGTCGAATCTGGTTATATAGGAGGGAAGACACTCAACCCAACATATAAAGAAATATGCACAGGTGAAACAGGTCATGCGGAGGCAGTTCAAATAACCTATGATGGGAATGAAATTAGCTATAGCGATTTGCTACAAGTGTTTTTTGCAACGCATGACCCAACAACTTTGAATCGCCAAGGAAATGATTTGGGCACCCAATACCGCAGTGAAATTTTTTATCATAATGATCATCAGCGTCAATTTGCGGAGGATTATATCAATTTACTGACGGTGGCAAAGACGTTTTCAAAGCCAATCGTTACTAAAATTTCAAAGACGAGTCAGTTTTATGTTGCTGAAGATTATCATCAAAATTATTACAATCTCAATAAGTCATTGGGATATTGTAGTTATGTAATTACACCGAAAATGGAAAAACTGCAAGAGTTGTTTTCATCAAAACTTAAAAAATAAGGCTCTTAAATTTATCAAATATGAACACGCTAACTGAAAAAGAAATTTTCGAAATTATAGGCGACGAACACCAAATGTCATCGGCGGAAACACCATTACGTCCAGATGCTTTTGTAAAGACTGATGCACAGAAAAAAGCAATCATCGAAAAACACTTTCAGATTATTATGGAAGAATTAGGACTGGATATGACCGACGACAGTCTCCGTGGTACACCGCATCGCGTGGCAAAGATGTTTGTGGAAGAAATTTTTAGCGGACTCGATCCCAAGAACAAACCCAAATTGTCTGTATTTGACAATAGTTATCACTACGATAAGATGTTGGTCGAAGCGAATATCACCTTCAATTCTACCTGCGAACACCACTTTTTGCCCATCATCGGAAAAGCACATATTGGCTATGTTTCTAGTGGAAAAGTAATTGGACTTTCAAAATTAAACCGGATTGTAGATTATTATGCCCGTCGACCACAAGTACAAGAGCGCATGATTATGCAGATTTTCAACGAATTGAAAACGGCATTAGAAACAGAAAATGTGATTATAGTAATCGAAGCAACGCATTTGTGTGTCTCTAGTCGTGGAATCAAAGACGAGTCGAGTTATACTTCTACATTGCAATATGGCGGAATCTTTAATGAGAAAGAAAACCGAAATGACTTCTTCAATATGTTGAAAACGGAAAAGTAGCCACCTATAAAGAATTATTTGAAAAGCGCCTTCTAACCAAGGCGTTTTTTATTTTGAATCACTTTCTTTCGGCAGCAAGAACCCCAATTTCATGCTTCGCAACATTTTCTTTTCAAAAGCCCAAAAGAATTTGAATTGACCAAACAAAAAACCTATCGCTACCAATAGTACTTGATAAATTGGAAATATCAATAACAAACGAATAGGCGTAAACCAAAATCCTAAATCGTCTTTTGTTATTCCTAGAAGCAAACAGAAAGGTTTTGACAACCAAGCCGAAGCAGAGCCTGTAATCGCGAAGACTACGAAGATAATGGTAAGTTGAAAATTCGATTGAATTCCCCAGCGTTCTTTAAAACTCGACATAACCTAAGAATTGAGTGCAAATATAAGAGAGAAAATGGTCATAATCGCTGTTTGTATCGACTTTGAAAATACATAAAATAATGGTACAACAAATAATTGACTTCATAACCATAATGAATATGCGTAAAATAGTCAATGCGCATTTCATACAAAGTCGGATCATAGCGATACGGCTGAGCAACACGATTATTCCATTCGGTAACAAATCGAATATTGCGATTTTCTAAGTAAATAAGTGAATAGTAATTTCGCGGTTTTTGAGTAGTCAGCCAAGCGTTAAATCCAGGTTCTATAATAATAACTTCATATTCTAAAGAATCATTGGCGATTCGAATCGTGTCTTTTGCTAACGCTACTTCAGAAGAATTATCGCCCACTACAGACTTTTTTTGCGAACAACAGCAAATTAAGAATAAAATTACAATGGCTGCGACGACGTTTTTCATTTTAAAATCTTTCTATAAAATTAGCAAATCCATCTTTATTCTGTCGCAGTCTTGGCTCTTTTAACAAAAAAAAAGTCAAGCAAAACGCCTGACTTTCTATATTTTACAAAAAAATTACGAATGAATATTCTGTAAATTACAATTTTAAAAAGCCAAGAATTCACGAATTAATTTTGTAATCCGTGCATTCGTGGCTATAATTTTTGGAAACATTAAAAAAACAAGTTTCAAGGGGCTCAATCAGTGTAATCAGCGTGCCAACATTATTCGACCTTTTCCGATTTCAAAATACTACTAATTTGCTCTGCCAATTCAGTTCCAATTCTATCCTGAGCTTCCAACGTAGCGGCTCCGATATGAGGCGTTAACGAAATTTTCGGATGCATCAAGATTTTAATTTCTGGTGTCGGTTCGTTTTCAAAAACATCCAATCCTGCAAACAAAACTTTATTTGAATCAAGTGCTTCAATCAAAGCCACTTCGTCAATCACACCGCCACGAGAACAGTTGATGATTCCTACGTTGTCTTTCATCGCAGCGATTTCATCTCGTCCAATCACATAGCCATCTTGTGCAGGCACGTGAAGCGTTATAAAATC
>CALPOS020000234.1 GCA_943325255.2 Sphingobacterium thalpophilum | reverse complement strand
TCGTGAAAGCTTCTTATCAAAAATACATATTGCACTTCAAAAAGCCTTCAGGAACTTCTCGAGGTGTCATGAACGAAAAAGAAACGTGGTTTATCATTTTAGAGGAAAATGGTAAAAAAGGAATAGGTGAGTGTGGATTGCTTCGTGGTTTGAGTTGTGATGATCGTCCAGATTATGAAGAAAAACTAAAATGGGTCTGCGAAAATATACATTTAGGCGAAGACATTTTGTGGCACTATCTAATTGAATTTCCTTCTATTCAATTTGGTGTGGAGATGGCCTTCCAATCTTTGAATAGCGAAAATCCATTTTTGTTGTTCCCTTCAGATTTTACAAAAGATCAAAAAAGTATCGCCATAAACGGATTGGTTTGGATGGGAAATGAGGCATTTATGAAGGAACAAATCGACCAAAAATTGGAAGACGGATTTCATTGTATTAAGCTCAAAATTGGAGCTATTGATTTTGAAAAAGAACTACAATTATTACAGTGTATTCGACAAAATTACACGCCTGCACAAATCGAAATTCGAGTCGATGCCAACGGCGCTTTTGATTCAGATAGTGCTTTAATAAAATTAAATCAACTAGCTGGTTTTAAATTACATAGTATAGAGCAACCTATGGCAAAAAATCAGCATGACAGGATGTCAGAACTGTGTAAAAACAGTCCAATTCCGATTGCACTAGACGAAGAGTTGATTGGCGTGTTTTCATTGGTTGACAAAGAAGATTTATTGATGAAAATCAAGCCGCAATTCATCGTCTTAAAGCCTAGTTTTATAGGTGGATTTCGAGGTACAAAAGAGTGGATCGATTTAGCTGTAAAACATGAGATTGGTTGGTGGATTACTTCGGCTTTAGAAAGCAATGTTGGACTTAATGCGATTGCTCAATGGACTTATTTGCAAAACAATTCCATGCCTCAAGGATTAGGAACCGGCGCCTTATACACGAATAATTTTGACTGCCCATTAGAGGTCAAAAACGGACAACTTCATTATGGAAAAGGAAAATGGGTTTTTGATTTATAACTAAATTGTCCGTGTTCTTTTTTGCCTCAATGAAGTTTTTATATTTTCAAATACTCAAAATAAATCTTATTTTAGCCTATCAATACAACAAGAATGATTTCAGAATTACAATTTCAGCAAGAATTAATAGGCATTATTGAAAACGGCATTCGGGAAGATATCGGTCCTGGAGATTACAGTTCATTGGCTTGTATTCCTGCTCAAGCGAAAGGCAAAGCCAAATTGCTAGTGAAAGACAATGGAATTATTGCTGGAGTTGAATTTTCGAAAATGATTTTTAAACAGGTTGATCAGTCCTTAGAATTTGAAATTTTAATAAATGATGGCGAAGCTGTGAAGTACGGCGACATTGTTTTTTATGTTTCAGGAAGTTCGCAGTCAATTTTAAAAGCGGAGCGACTAGTATTAAATTCTATGCAGCGAATGTCTGCAATAGCAACGAAAACCAATCATTTCGTCAAATTGTTAGAAGGAACAGAAACTAAAATTTTAGACACAAGAAAAACGACGCCTGGATTTCGAGCTGCTGAAAAATGGGCGGTAAATATTGGCGGCGGAGAAAATCATCGTTTTGCATTGTATGACATGATTATGCTGAAAGACAATCACAATGACTTTGCTGGAGGGATTACCAATGCAATCAATAAAACTAAGATATTTTTGAAAGAAAATAATCTCGATCTACAGATTGTTGTAGAAGCCAGGAATCTAAATGAAATAGCGGAAATACTAGAAAGTGAAGGCGTTTTTAGAATCTTGATTGATAATTTTAATTTTGAAGATACTAAGAAAGCTGTACAAATGATTGGCTTGAAATGCCTAACGGAATCTTCCGGAAATATTAATGAGAAAACCATTCGTGAGTACGCCAACTGTGGGGTGAATTATATTTCCTCAGGAGCATTAACGCATTCTGTTTATAATATGGACTTAAGTTTAAAAGCGGTATAGATGAGTAAAGAAATAGAAGCTTCTATTGAAAAAATACCTGTTTTGCGAAATGTCGTAAAACCGCTACAGGGAATTAAGTTGCCATGGCTTCAAGGCTTGTCTCTTTACGACTTACTTGAACTGTATGGCTTAGGAATAGCGGAAGGCGCTTTGTCTTATCGCGCAGGTGCGATTGCTTTTAGTTTCTTCATGGCATTATTCCCCTTTGCTTTGTTCATATTAAACTTAATACCTTATATCCCAATTGAGGGTTTTCAGGAAGATTTTTTAAATTTTGTTTCTGAAAGTGTACCTCCCAATACTTACGAGGCGATTGCTTCGATAGTTGATGACATTCTCAATAATAGTCATTCTGGTCTACTTTCTTCTGGATTTATTATGGCTATTTTCTTAATGGCTAACGGTCTTAATGCGATTCTGGGTGGCTTTGAAACATCTCATCATGTTATTATAAAAAGAGGATTTTTCAATCAGTATTTTGTAGCACTAGGCATTTCTTTATTACTTTCTTTTTTGCTTTTGGTAACAGTAGCTATGATCGTTATTTTTGAAGTGTTTATACAAAAAACAATCATACAAGATGTTTTAAGTGATCGCATTCCATTAATTATTTTGGGACGATATGTTTTTGTGATTTTGATGATACTAATAACTACTTCAATACTCTTTAGATATGGTGTTAAGCATGATAAGAATCGATCATTTATATCTATAGGTTCGGTCTTCACTACTATTTTAATTATCTTGTCGTCCTATATTTTTGGAATATGGGTCATTAAGTTTTCCAAGTACAATCAGTTATATGGCTCGATTGGAACGCTGTTGATTATGATGTTTTATATCTGGATCAACTGCATGATTTTACTGTTAGGATTTGAATTAGATGCAGCTATTAATAAACTAAAAAGGCATAAATCCCATGAATAGATTGGTTTTATTAAATTTTATGATGTTAACCGCACATCTAACTTTTGCTCAAACTCATTCTGTTTTTGGTCGTTGGAGAACGATTGATGATGAAACAGGAAAAGCGACTTCTGTTATAGAGATATTTGAGAAGCACAATCGCGTCTACGGAAAAATCATTGAATTGTTAAATTCGAAAGCAAAAAACCCCAAATGCGAAAAATGTGATGGAGAAGATAAAAACAAACCAATATTGGGTTTAATAATTCTTAAAGGTTTGAAAAGAGAAAAAGACGGCAGCTACTCTGATGGTAAGATTCTCGATCCAAAGCATGGAAAAGTGTATAAATGTAACTTATCTTTAGAAACGAGAGACAAACTCAAAGTCAGAGGATTTATAGGTATCAATCTTTTAGGAAGAACGCAGTTTTGGGAACGAGTAAAAGGATAAATCTTTTATAAATTAATCTTTAATTTTCTTTTAATGCCATTCTTCGCCGAAGTAATTTTGCCTCTTTCATTGTCGAAAACATTTACTTATAGTATTTCGGAGGCGGAGTTTCATTTCTTAAAAAGAGGCACAAGAGTTTCTGTTCCTTTCGGGAAAAGTAAGATATATACTGCGCTCGTTGTCGATACACATCAAAATCAACCCTCAATCTACGAAGCAAAGGAAATACATCAAATTATTGATGAATTTCCG
>CALPOS020000233.1 GCA_943325255.2 Sphingobacterium thalpophilum | reverse complement strand
TGAAGTTGATTTGTCTTCTATTGAAAAACTGAGAAATGGGTATCTCAAAAGACAAGCTTTTGCCGACCAGAAATTTTACAATACGATGCTTCCGTCATTAATACTAGAAAATTATCTCAATTTCATAATTGAAAAGGAAGACAATTCGTTTGATGCATTTGAATGGGTGTTAAATATCGCTTCGAAAAACAAGACCGCTTCCCAACGACTGCAGGACGTTTTATATGAAGTAATCAACAAAAGCAAACGAAAAGATGTGATGCGCAGTTATATCTATTGGGCAAAGGCGCATCCGGATAAAATGGTCAATGAAATTACAAAATTTAAGTTAGAGGGACTTTCCAAAAGTATGGTTGACGCCCAATTCATCAACATTACACTTAAAGACACACTTGGGAATACCCGCGAATTAAAAGATGCTGTAACTACTTCAAAATATACGTTGGTAGCCATTTACAATCCTGATTGTTCGCACTGTATCGAAACACTGCCAAAGTTGATTCCGATTTGGGAAAAATACCAATCTAAAGGATTAAAAATCTATACTGTTGCGGCTAAAAATGACAATGCAATGTGGATTAATTTCATTAAGAAATATACTGGCGCTGGTTGGATAAACGTCATGGAAGATCAGACAAATAGTAACTTTGGTAAATATTCAATAACCTCGTTGCCTTCTTTTGTTCTGATTGATACGCAGGGAAAAATAGTTTCTAGAATGGTTGCGTCAGAAGTTGTGGCTGAGTTACAAAAATGGTTAGCACCGCTTTAAGACTCCAAATCAACAAACGAAAAAGACTTTCCACTAAACAATCCTTTGTCAGATAATTTCAAATCGGGGATGACCAAAAGCGCCATGAAAGAAAGTGTCATAAAAGGCGCATTTAGTGTGCTTCCAAGTTCTTTCGCCATGGCGTCAATTTCTTGATAAGATTTTCCAGTTTCCAATCCATTAGTATCGCTCATAATGCCTGCAACTGGAAGTGCCAGAGATTTTCTGTTGTCACCATCAACGGCACAAATGCCGCCAGTGTTTTCGATGATGAGGTTGACCGCTTGGCAAATTTCTTTGTCTGATGTTCCGACAACCACAATATTATGGCAATCGTGTGCCACCGAACTGGCAATGGCGCCTTTTTTAAGACCAAAATTCTTGATAAAAGCAATCGCTGGCTTAGTATCGTGATACCGATTGACCACCGCCATTTTTAAAACATCTTTTGACGTATCAACTAAAATTTTACCCTCTGATAACAACACTTGGCAGTGAATTTCGTTTGTAATCAATTGTCCTTCCAAAGCTTCAATTACTCGAATTTTTGAGGTAGTTGCAGTAACTTCAAAGTCCGAAATTTGCTTTTTAGATGTATTAAAATTGTTCGGCGTTTCAAACGGAACATCCGCAACAAAGGAGCGTCCGGTTTCAGCAACTAATTCTCCATCAATAAATGTTTGAAGTACATTAAAATGAACCAAATCTTCCACCACGATAAAATCTGCTGCATCATTTATTTGCAGTAAACCCACATTCATTTTATAATGATAAACAGGATTGATACAAGCCACTTGCAATACTTTAAATACATCCATTCCTTTTGCAACAGCGCGAGCGCAAAGCGCATTGATATGATTGATAATCAAATCGTCAGGATGCTTATCATCGGAACAAAACATCATGTTTTCAAAATGCTCTGGCAGCAAATCGATCAAAGCTTCGAAGTTTTTGGCGGCGCTTCCCTCACGAATCAGCACTTTCATACCCAAAGACAATTTTTCTTGCGCTTCATCAAACGTAAAACACTCATGATCGGTGGTGATGCCGGCAGCGATATATTTTTTTATGGGTTCACCGCGCAGCCCAGGCGCATGGCCGTCCACTGGTTTGCCGAAGTGTTTTGCCCATTCAATTTTCTTTAAAACTTCGGGATCGTCGAAAAGAACGCCCGGATAATTCATCATTTCTGATAAATAAAAAATATCGGGATGAGCCATCAATTCCTTAATGTCTTCCGCATCTATGACTGCTCCAGCGGTTTCATACGCTGTAGCAGGAACACAAGAAGGCGCACCAAAATGAAACTTCAACGGCACTTTCTTACTGTTTTCAATCATATAATAAACGCCTTCTTTTCCGAGGACATTTGCAATTTCATGCGGGTCGGAAATAGTAGCGACGGTTCCATGAAGCACGGCAATTTTTGCAAATTCTGAAGGCACTAGCATCGAGCTTTCAATATGAATGTGTGCGTCTATAAAGCCCGGTAGAATATACGTTTTTACGCTGTGTTCTTTTGCCGCAATGGATGTGATTTTTCCGTTTTCGACGTTAATTTCACCAGAATAAATAGATCTGTTTTCGATATCTACTATTTGACCTTGGATTTGCATGAGATTCTAATTTTAAACAAATAACGAAATTTTTTTGAAATGAATTTTCATGTCGATGCTAAAGTTAGTTCTATTTGTTTTTTTTCTAAATTTGAAAAACAATTCATAGAGTATACACCAAACAAATTTTATCTTATGCGCTGGACAATCAAACCACAACCAGAATCCGAGCAATTGAAACATCTGATAGATGTTTTGAATATTGACGCAGTAACCGCGACACTTTTGATTCACCGAGGAATCACTACCTTCGAGCAAGCCAAAGCTTTTTTTCGACCCAATTTAGATGATTTGCATGATCCTTACTTAATGAAAGATATGGATTTGGCCGTTGATCGAATCGAAAAGGCAATACTAAATCAAGAAAATATTTTAGTCTTCGGAGATTACGATGTAGATGGAACAACCGCAGTTTCACTGGTTTCTTCTTATCTAAGAACTATTTATCCCAACATTGCGACTTATATACCGGATCGTTATGACGAAGGTTATGGCATATCTTATAAAGGAATCGACTTTGCTGATGATAACGATTTTTCGCTGATCATTGCTTTAGATTGCGGCATAAAGTCCATAGATCACATCGATTACGCTCGAGAAAAAACCATCGATTTTATCATTTGTGATCACCATCGTCCAGGTGAAGTTTTACCGAAAGCGGTCGCGGTCCTAGATCCAAAACGAGAAGATTGCAGTTATCCTTATGATGAACTTTGTGGCTGTGGCGTTGGATTCAAGTTGATTCAAGCGTTGGGCCAAAACAGAAATCAAACGATTGATGATTTTGTTCCGTACCTAGATTTGGTGGCAACAGCCATTGCGGCAGATATTGTTCCCATAACGGGCGAAAATAGAATCTTGGCTTATTTTGGATTGCAGGTCATCAACAGCGAACCCCGTCCCGGAATTCAAGCCTTGATTCAACAAGTAAAAAAGAAGGAACTCACGATTACGGATGTCGTTTTTGTTGTCGCTCCTAGGATAAATGCCGCTGGTCGAATTAAGCATGGTAATCACGCAGTGGAATTATTAACAGAATTCAATTTAGAGCAAGCGCAACAATTTGCTTCTGAAATAGAACAATACAATTCAGATCGTAAAGATTTGGATAAGTCAATTACCAAAATGGCGTTGCAACAAATTGAAGATTACAATCAAAAGGATCGATTTACAACCGTCGTTTTTCAAGAAGATTGGCATAAAGGCGT
>CALPOS020000232.1 GCA_943325255.2 Sphingobacterium thalpophilum | reverse complement strand
TTTAAAAACTTAGATTAATTGTTAATGCAAGTTTTTAATAAAAAAGGATTGTCCTAATACAAGAATAGGAATCGATTCTGAATTAAAAAGACAATGTAGTGTCGCGAAAGATATAATTTAAACGATTCCGTCAAAAATAAACTTATCAATAGTTATCCGAAAGTTTCTTTAAAAGTCCAAAATTCGTTTGTTAGCTATTGATTTTATTGGTTTACAATTTGTTTATTGAGAAAATAAGTCTGTTTCAAAGGCTATTTTGGTTTGTTTATTGACTTTTTTTACACGGGCCAAACCTAATAAATTATGCCTTCCTAACGACCCTGCTTTTAAGGTTTGGATGGGGATTTTAAATTATCTATGGGACTTGCTAGTGAAGCAAAATGGAGTATATAGTCTATATTTCCTGGGACGTGGACAAACTTAGTAATGTCGTGATGGTAAAATTCGAAATATTTCAGCTTGAATAAATGCGCTATGTTTTTTAAATCCCCGGTGATGAGATTATCCATTCCTATGACATGGTAACCTTCGGCAATAAAACGATCGCACAGGTGAGAACCCAAAAAAACCTGCCGCTCCAGTAATTAATATTCTTTTCATATTGGCAATAATTTATTTAATAGTAGACCTATTATGGTAACGCTTTTGTGTTGTCTACTTTCATTGATTTATCTAAAATCGATGTTCAATGTATTTCAGTTATTTTGACTTAATGGTTATTAACGAAAATAAGTAATGAATACTGTTTGATGTCGCATTTTAAAAACCTAACAAAATAACTCAAGATTCTGATCTTAAAATATCTATACCTTTTTTTAGACTTTTTATTGTACGACTTTTAAACTTTCTACTTACTTAGATTGACTTTTGAAATTCAATAATCGTAGTTCTATGAGTCAAATATGTTCCTTCCAATTCTTCAAACAAATATATTATAATTTAAGATACTTTTTCCTATTTGATGAGAGTGCGAAAACTAAACTATAAATAATAGCAAAAAGAAATACCCCTTTCTGACGACTCAAAAAAGATTCCGTAAAGAAGGCAGTCATAAACAACAAGATAAATACCATTTGATACTTATTTTTATTTTTAAATGCGCTATAAATTGACCCTACAAATATATTCAACAGTAATGCTAAGCCAACATATCCTAGCTCTCCTAATGTTTGAAGATATTGATTATGGAAATTTATGTAAAAATAACCTTTATAAAGATTATAATAACTAAAATATTGTTCTAAAAGATAGTTCACATTATTGAGGCCTAAACCGAATATACTCATTTGATTATTCTCAATCATTTCTTTCATTAATCGCCATTGAAAGAAGCGTATTTCAAAACCACTGAAAGTATAATTGTAAAAATCCTGTCCATGCCAAATATAATTTAAATTAAAATTTAATTCGTTTAAAAAACGCTCTTTTATTGGATTGTTTGAAATAGTTAAGAATAGAATAACTAAGCTTATAGTAAACAGGATTATATAAAACCCATTTCGATTTCCTTTATTTGTAAATATGGGCCATAAAATCAATAAGTAAGTTGTAATAATAATGTTTTTGGATGACAGAAGAAGTAAAAAAACACCTAATAAAGAGATTATGAAATAATCCGAGATCGTTTTCTTTTTGAAACAAAAATTAAACAGGACACATATTGCTACAGCCAAAGAGATATAAATAGCATTATTATTAAAAACAGACACTAAGTCATGGTAAAAAAAATGCGTATATAATTTATCCCCCAGAAAAAGGAAACTTGCATTCACAAAACATCCTAAGAAATACAACAGTAGAGAAATACTGAAGATTCTGATTGATTTTCTTAAATCATCAATCTTAAATTCTGAATATTGTGAAATCAAAAGAGGGATTATGATTAACGGCAAAGTAGAACTGATCCCCTTAATTGTATTTGAAAAATCAGTTGTCCAAAACAAAGAAACGATTCCCCATAAAAAGTAAATCGCAATTGGCAGTAAACTACTATTAAAAATAATTTTTTTATTCTGAATCCATTGAAAAATAAAAAATAAAAATAATATTGCTAAGAAAATATTACCAACAGCATATCTAAAAATTATTGTTGACAAGAATAAACCCCAAATAATTGGTTTGTTTTTTTCAATAAAGGCAATCATTTTTTCTCCTTTATACATTTTGAAATAAAATCTAAATAAGCCGTATTAATTAATTCCCAATCATACTGATGACGAATTTTATGTCTGTTGTTTTCCATTTTTAACGAAATAGCTTCTTGGTTTTTATTTAATAATAAATATTCTGCTAATTGATTTTCATCTGAAAAATAAAAAGCATCTTGATTCATAATAGATTGATTAAAGACATTATCATGAGCAACGATAGAACAATTACAAGCCATTGCTTCTAATAAAGAGGGGTTCGTCCCGCCTACTGAATGACCATGAAAATACAAATTAGAATAATACCTTAGGTTATTAAGCGTATCCATATCATAAATAGGCCCTAAAAAAACAATGGATTCATTTGAACTATATTTTTCAAATAAATATTTTCCAAATTTTGTAGCATTATAGCTTCCTACCAACAATAATTTACGCCCAGAATCCTTTTTTAAATAACCTTTAATAATGACTTCTACATTATTCTCTGGCTCCATTCTTGCAATCAATAAATCGTATGAATAAGGAATCTCTGCAAGAGGTTGGATTTTTTTTTGATCTGGCGAATCAAACAATGTAGCTCCGTATGCTATATATTTAGATTCCTTTTTATATGTTTTTTGGAGAAATTCTTGAATCCCTATTGAATCTGAAATTAAGTAATCACTATGTTTTACTGCTAATTTTTCAGCGAACTTTAAAAATCGCTGAGCGAAATAATTGTATTTGGTTCGTTTCCATTCTAAACCATCCATATTAGTAACAATAATAGCATTTTTTGGAAATAAAAAAGACCAAATACTGCTACTAGTATATCCTAATTGTAGGATGACATCAAAATTTCGCGTTCTGGCATCAAGAATGCAATTCAAGTCATATAAAAATTGGCCTGCTGTTCCAATTTTATCTTCATAATCACGGCAAACAATTAGTTTTACATCTTTATAAGTATTTTCTTTGTACGGATGAATCGAAGAACAATATACATAAGTATGAATTCCTTTGTTGTGAAGAAAAATTGAAAAAAATTCTGCGAACTGCTCAAAACCTCCATGATAATTTGGAATTCCTCTTGTACCAAGGATTGCTATTTTCATATATGCAAAAAAAGATTTTTGGCAAAAATATACAAATTGAATTTAATAAAGCAGTAATCTTTATTTTCCTTTTAAAAAATTATACCTTTAAGTCCAGAATGTATTTATGAAAAAAATATCATCCAATAGACCAGCAATAACAAAACGCTTCTTACTGATTTTATTGCTGTTTATGTCTGTGAAATCAACCATTTCGTGTAACGGAAATAAAGCGAAAAACAGGCAAAATCATTTCAAAGTTTTGATTGACCTAATCGCTTATCAGGACGGAAATGTTCAACTTTTCTACAAATTGAATGCTGACGATCGGTATTGTGAAAAGTATAGCCTAAAACAGCCTGTGAAACAAAATGATTCG
>CALPOS020000231.1 GCA_943325255.2 Sphingobacterium thalpophilum | reverse complement strand
TATAGTAGTTTCTGGAGTGTATTGCCAAAAATCATTTTGATTAATTCCGGATGAATTCAATCCAGTTCCGATGTAGCCATTACCTCCAATATTAAATCCAACTGCATAGCACGTTGTTCCTCCACCATAATTGGCCTTCTGTACCCAAACATTGGTTGCATCATTATATTCCCACAAATCATTTTTATAACTAATATCGGTGGCCCCAGTTCCTATATATCCTTTATTGCCAATGCCAAAGCCTACTGCTCTTCGACAAGCAACACCCCCAAAATCTGCTTTTTGCGTCCAGGTATCACTAGTTGGGTTGTACTGATAAAAACTTTTAGAATAACTATTGCTTCCTTCCATTCCCGTTCCTATATACCCCATGTTATTTATACTAAATGCAACCGCATCTGATTTTGCTACAGGCAAACTAGCTTTTTGAAGCCAACTATCAGTGGCTGGATTGTATTCCCAAAAATCTGATGATGTTAAAGTGCCAACAGTAACCTGGCCAGTTCCAACATACCCTTTATTCCCGATGCTAAAACCTACTGCAGCCAATCTTGCAGCACCTCCAAAATTTGCTTTCTGCGTCCAGGTATTGGTTGCGGGACTGTAACAATAAAAATCTTTCATAAAACTACCACTAAAGTCACCTAAACCTGCATAGCCCAAATCACCAATTGAAAAAGCAATTGCCCATCTTCTCGATTGTGGAAAATTTGCTTTTTGCGACCAGGTACTTGCAACTGGGTCAAATTGCCAGAAATCATTTTGCGATCCACCCAAAGCACTACCCGCACCTATATACCCTTTATTGCCAATACTAAAGCCAAATGATTTATCTCGTGCTACACCTCCAAAATTGGTTTGTTGTGTCCACGTATTACCAGAAGTAAGTGTTACCGGGCTACCGGCACATACTTCGTTGGCTGTGGATGTTATTACTGGTGCTGTGGCGGAGGCATTGACCGTTAATGAACTGCTTACTGAATTGCTACATGTGCCATTGCTATAAGCATATAATACCGAAACTGTGCCTGCGGTTAATCCTGATACAACTCCACCTGTACTCACTGATGCCGTACCCGTTCCTGCTATGATAGACCAGGTTCCTCCGGCTTGTGCATTTGTAAATGCTGGCGTAGTGGCATTAACGCAAACGGAAGCTGCTCCACCAGCATTGGCGGATAAAGTGGGCAACGCATTTACCGAAACCACAGTTGCTACTGATGCCAAACTCTGACAACCACTAGCATTGGTTACTTGTACCGTATAATTTCCTGAGGTAGTAGCAGTTATTGATTGAAATGTTGCGCCGTTACTCCACAAATAGGAACTTGAAGGAATATAACCTTGTACCCAGTTGGAGGTTGCTCCTGTTAACCCAAAGTTGTTGAGTGTACCAGTATAGCCACTTGTGGTTTGATCTGTTAGGGTTGTTATGGCTGAATTAGTTCCTCCGACAGTACCTTGATTAAAATTATAATACAATTTCAAATTTGATTCCGTACCCACCAGTTCATTATTCATGGAAGCTTGAATTTGTGATTGTGTTCGAGTTGCATTCCAGATACGAACTTCATCCAGTGTCATCTTACAAGAAAAATTAACCCCATCTGCATAGGAGGCATAAGTACCTAATTGTATTTGTGCATTGGCAGGAATAGCTAAATTGGCTGTGAAAGTAAAGGTCTCTACTAGCACACCGTTAAGGTAGATAGCTGTAGTTCTGCTTGATCCAGTATATACCAATGCCACATGTGTCCATACATTTGGTGTTAGTGCTGCAGTAGTGGCGGTTATATCATTATTAGTTGAGACATGATGAATCTTTATTTTTCCTGTTTCTCCATTATATCCTATTACTTCTTGGGTATTACTTACAAAGGGAAGACCATACCATAAAATCCAGCGGTCTCCCGTTTGTCCTCCTTTGTATAGTACATTAAATTCAATGGTATGATCTGCATTGCCGGTAAATGGACTGGCACCGATAAAACTTATTGTGTAAGACGCACTTCTCAATCACCGAAGTGTGCGTAGGTGACGCCCAGCTTTATAAGGAATAATTAAATTAGCCCGATTATTCCCAACCTCGAATGTCTAACCGCATAAAAAAAATCCACCACTCGCCCTTCAACCTTGCCGTGCTAGTAGCCGGACTCGGATTTTTCATTGATGCCTTTGATCTATTTCTTTTTAATGTTTACCGGGTTCCATCTTTGGTTGATTTAGGGTATAGCGGTCACGCATTAACCAACATGGGCGAACGCCTGTTAGCAATTCAGATGGCAGGGATGATGGTGGGCGGTATCCTTTCAGGAATTATTGCTGATAAGAAAGGACGGGTTACGACAATGTATGGTTCTATCCTGCTTTATTCACTCGCAAATATTGCCAACTCTTTTGTACAGGATGTAAACACCTATGCCGTAATTCGCTTTCTTGCAGGTGTTGGACTTGCCGGAGAATTAGGTTCAGGAATAACCCTCGTTGCTGAAAGTATGTCGAAAGAACGACGCGGCTATGGCACTATCCTGGTTGCCACACTGGGAGCTTTAGGTGCGGTTACTGCAGGACTTGCCGGTGATTTTCTTCCCTGGCGCCAGGCATTCTTTGCCGCAGGATGTGCGGGATTTTTGTTGCTGGTGCTGCGGATGCGATCCATGGAGTCATTCATTTTTGAAGAAGCGAAATCAGACAATACAGCAAGAGGTTCATTCCGCCTGCTTTTTGCATCCAGAAGCAGAACGTTTAAATACATTGCCTGTATACTGATGGGTGTGCCCATTTGGTATAGCGTTGGATTACTTATCACCCTCTCTCCGGAATTAGCACAGCTTCATCACATTGAAGGAGTAAAACTCTCTACCTGTTTTATAGTGTTCCAGATAGGAATTGCCACCGGAGATTTAAGTAGCGGGGTACTCAGCCAGCTATTCAGAAGCAGAAAGAAAATTCTATTCGCCTTTATGCTGCTTGGAATTGCAGCCACTCTCCTCCATTTTCTTCGTCTTATAAACGGACAACCACTACCATTTACTTCTTTTCTGATGGGTTTAGGTTGCGGATATCTCTCCGTCTTTGTTACCGCTACAACAGAACATTTCGGAACTAACCTACGCGTTACCGTAACGGCCACTGTCACTAATTTTATGCGCGGCGCTGTAGTATTACTAATTCCCTTACATCAGGCTATTGAACGTTATTTCCATTTAGGCTTAACCGAAGGACTAGCCATTACCGGAATCATCGTATGGACTCTGGCAATGTTGTCGGCAATATTCTTACCGGAAACCTATGGAAAGGATCTGGAATTTTCGGAAGAGTGAATACTCTTTCCGCATAACAATATACAGCAAAAAGCCAAAGAAATAAACAATCCTACAGTAGGCAGTTAATACCAAACCACTTCAATCATTGTAGTCACTTTAATCCCAGTCCGACAATTTAATAGCTTGTGAAATCATAGTAATTATCCTCTCCAAGCTTCACTGGTGTTTTGCTCCATGTTTCGATTGAATTCCGGTGACGTATAACGATATAATAGTCATTTCCATTTAAAGCTGAAGGATAATATACGTTTGAAATACCTGTTTTATGCAAAATGGAT
>CALPOS020000230.1 GCA_943325255.2 Sphingobacterium thalpophilum | reverse complement strand
GAAAATCTAGACCCGCGTTAGGGATGGAAGCATTGTTTGAGCTCTTTTTGCGCAAAGCAGTGAAGCAAAAAAGCGAGTGCGAACAGCCCGACCTTTAGGGAACGCCCCATAAATTATATCTTAAGAAAATTATTTTCGAACGAACGGAGGTAAAAGTTTACTTGATACTTCTCCAAAACCGATACGAACTTCGTTGTTTTTGCAAAAGCCTTTCATGATAACCGTATCGTTGTCATTGATAAATTTGCGTTCACTTCCGTCTTTCATGATGATTGGATTTTTGCCGTTCCAGGTGAGTTCCAACATCGAACCAAAACTATTTGGTGTTGGACCAGAAATAGTTCCAGAACCCATCATGTCGCCAGAGTTGACGCGGCATCCGTTGGAAGTATGATGCGCTAACTGTTGACTCATCGACCAATACATATATTTGAAATTAGATTTTGATACGATTGTTGGTTCTACTTTTTCAGGTTCAATTTGTACTTCTAAATTGATATCAAAAGCATATTTTCCGTTTTGCTGTAGATAGGGTAGTGGCGTTGGATCTTGCTTTGGTCCTTTGGTTCGAAAAGGTTCTAAAGCATCCATAGTGACAATCCAGGGAGAAATAGAGGTGGCGAAGTTTTTTGCGAGGAAAGGTCCAAGTGGCACATATTCCCATTTTTGGATATCACGCGCGCTCCAATCGTTGAGTAAGACCATTCCGAAAATATAATCTTCAGCTTCATGCACGGGAATGTTTTCTCCCATGATATTTGCGTCGGTGGTGATAAAACCCATTTCGAGTTCAAAATCGATAGATCGTGAAGGTCCAAAAACTGGTGTAGCTTCTCCGTTTGGTAAGGTTTGTCCCATCGGGCGATGTACGGGAATTCCAGACGGGACTATGGTTGAACTTCTGCCGTGATATCCAACTGGAATGTGCAGCCAATTTGGCAATAGTGCATTATTTGGGTCGCGAAACATGCTGCCCACATTGGTTGCGTGTTCTTTGCTAGAATAAAAATCGGTGTAATCTCCAATCAATACTGGTAATTGCATTTCGACTTCGTCAATTTTGAAAACAACAATTTCTTTGTGCTCCTGATTGTCTCTCAACTTAGGAGTGGTTGCATCGAAAAGTTCTGCAATTCTGTTGCGCACCAACCGCCATGTTTTCTTGCCGTCTGAGATAAAATCATTTAAGGTATCTTGCATAAACATATCGTCAGTAAGTTCAATTCCTTCAAAATAATTGAGTTGTTGCAGCGCACCAAGGTCGATGGCATAATTTCCAATTCGTGTTCCTATGGTAATCACATCGTCTTTGGTTATAAATACACCAAACGGAATATTTTGAATTGGGAAATCAGAATCTTGAGGTACGTCTAACCAAGATTTTCTCTTCGGGTTATTGGCTGTGATAGGCATCTTTAGTGTAGATTTATTGTTGAAAATTCAGTTATCAAATATATCATTATATGTCAATTTAACAAACGGTTTTTGTAATTTTGGACAGTTTTTAACGAAAAAATATAAAATGCGACACGACACTACAATTTTCGATTTAATTAATGAAGAACAAGACCGCCAAATTCACGGAATCGAGCTTATTGCCTCAGAAAATTTTGTAAGCGATCAAGTAATGGAAGCTGCGGGATCATGTTTAACTAATAAGTATGCAGAAGGATATCCAGGAAGACGTTATTACGGTGGTTGTGAAGTGGTTGATGTTGTAGAACAAATAGCCATCGATCGCGCTAAAGAACTCTTCGGTGCGGAGTATGCTAATGTGCAACCACATTCTGGTTCACAAGCCAATACTGCGGTTTATCATGCATGCTTGCAGCCAGGTGATAAAATTTTAGGTTTTGATTTGTCTCATGGTGGACATCTAACGCATGGTTCACCAGTAAACTTTTCTGGTCGTATATACAATCCAGTTTTTTATGGTGTTGAAAAGGAAACAGGACAGTTTGATTACGATAAGATTCAAGAAATAGCGACCCGTGAACAGCCTAAAATGATTATTGCGGGTGCTTCCGCGTATTGCAGAGATATGGATTTTGCTAGATTCCGAAAAATTGCGGATAGCGTAGGTGCTTTATTGCTAGCGGATATTTCACATCCAGCAGGATTAATTGCGAAAGGCTTGATGAATGATCCAGTTCCGCATTGTCACATTATTACGACAACGACACACAAGACACTACGCGGACCAAGAGGCGGTATGATATTAATGGGTAAAGATTTCGAAAATCCATGGGGATTGACCACTCCAAAAGGCGAAATAAAAATGATGTCAAATCTTTTGGATATGGCTGTATTTCCCGGAAATCAAGGTGGACCATTGATGCATGTTATTGCCGCAAAAGCGGTTGCATTTGGAGAATGTCTTTCGGATGAGTTCTTTCATTACTCGATGCAAGTGCAAAAAAATGCTAAAGCGATGGCGGCAGCATTTATGAAACGTGGCTATGACTTAATTTCAGGAGGAACGGACAATCACATGATGTTGATTGACCTTAGAAACAAAGGCATTACAGGTAAAGAAGCAGAAAATGCTTTAGTAAAAGCGGAGATAACCGTCAATAAAAACATGGTTCCTTTTGATGATAAATCGCCATTTGTTACTTCAGGTATTCGTGTTGGAACGCCTGCAATTACTACTCGTGGTTTAGTGGAAGAAGATATGGAAACGATTGTAGAATTAATTGATCGTGTACTCATGAACCACACCAATGAAGAAATAATAGAACAAGTTGCCGACGAAGTCAATGAAATGATGGGAGAACGTGCGATGTTTGTTTTTTAATACATAATTTCAATTAGTAATTTCACGAATTTTCACACTAATTAAAGGAAGAATTCGTGAAATTATTATTTTAAAAAATACACAATGTCAACTTTCAGATTACAGTTACCAACCGACCCAAGATGGGTAAATATTGTCGAGAAAAACATCGAGGAAATTCTTTCTGATCATGCGTGGTGTGAACAAAAAGCAGCTTCGAATGCAATTACCATTATCACGATTAATTCAGAATATCCTGATTTAGTTACAGATATGCTAGAATTGGCTAAGGAAGAAATGGAGCATTTTCAGATGGTGCATGACATTATCAAGAAACGAGGTTTAAAATTAGCACGTGAGCGCAAAGACGAATACGTGGGAGAACTAGCGCAATACATGAAAAAGAGCAATACGGGAAGCCGGGTTTCAGGTTTTGTCGAGCGGATGTTGTTTTCAGCGATGATCGAGGCAAGGAGTTGTGAGCGATTTAAAGTGCTCTCAGAGAATATTCAAGATGAAGAATTGTCTAAATTTTATCGCGAATTGATGGAAAGTGAGGCGGCTCATTATACTACTTTTATTACTTATGCTCGAAAATACGGACAAGGTATTGATGTCGAAAAACGTTGGCGAGAATGGCTTGACTTTGAAGCCTCCATCATTGCAAACTACGGAAAAAAGGAAAGTATTCACGGTTAAACCAAATTAATGATTAGCATTTGTGAAGCTTCGATAGAAGATATTGGGATTATTCAGAATATCGCGTACCAAACTTGGCCAGCAGTTTATAGTGAAATAATCACTTCATCTCAAATTAAGTATATGCTTG
>CALPOS020000229.1 GCA_943325255.2 Sphingobacterium thalpophilum | reverse complement strand
TGTTCTGGACTTTCATCCAATAATTCAAAAACGCGCTCCGTTGCACCAATCGCCTTTTGAATTTGCGCATACAATTCTGCAATGCCACCAAAAGAGGCACCCACAAAGGTAGAGTACAAGACAAAAGATATCAATTGACCGACGCTCATTTCCCCACTTATACTTAATTGCACACCATACCAAACTACCATGACAATAGATCCAAATAAGCAAAAGATAATGAATGAAGCAAAGTAGCCTCGATATTTTCCGCCTTTGATGGCTAATTGGACAATATCGCGAATTTTACCATCGTAGCGCGCAATTTCGTACCATTCGTTAGCAAAAGCTTTGACAATACTAATGCCTTGCATGGTTTCTTCGACAATGACTTGACTTTCGGCAACTTGGTCTTGTACTTTTTTGGAGTACTTACGTATAAATCTACCAAATACCACGGCTGCAATCGCAACGAGTGGTACAACTGAAAGCATGAGTAATGTCAGTTTGAAACTTTCATTTGCTAAAAGAATTACGCCGCCGATTATCAAAATAAATTGTCTCAAAAATTCAGCTATGGTCGACGTTAATGTATCTTGAATTTGTGTGATGTCAGAACTAATTCGACTGTTTAATTCACCGACTCTTTTTTGAGAAAAGAAAGACATCGGTAGTTTTACCAAATTACTGTAGAGCGCTAAACGCAAATTTGCCAAAGTATTTTCCGTAAAATTGACAAATAAAGATAATCTAAAAAAAGAAAAAAAGGATTGCAAGAATAGAATGAAGACCAATCCAAGAGCGATATTATTGGCTAAAACATGGTCTTGGTTCTTCACACAATCGACAAGCATTCCCATTAGTTTTGGAAATGCCAAAGCAGTTCCTCCAGTTAGAAGGAGAAATACTAAACCGACATAAAATTTCCATTTATGATGGCCTGAATATTTAAAAATCAGCGTTGCTTTTTGTAAGGAAGTAGCTGTTATTTTTGACTTTGGTAAGTCGTTTTCTTTGAAGCGAGGCATAGTAAGTGTTTACTTTCAAATATAAGATTTTATGACCTCGCAACATAATTTGCACCTTTTTTTTACCAATGGCTTAACATTTAGTTAGCAAATTCTAAATTGCGGTTATGAGTGATTGTAAAAATATTTCTTCGGACTTACGGATGGTTTGAAAAAATACTATTCTCCACATTTACAAAAAAACTATCTGTATCGGAGTTGTCTACACTACCGTCGCCATTTAGGTCGGTATTTAAAAATCCAAAATTTGAATTTTCAATATCAAAGAATATGGTATCTGAATCAGAATTGTCCATTGTCTCATCTTGATTTATATCTCCATTATAGAAAGCAAAAACGCCAGGTTCTAATTCAGTCATATTATTTCCAAATGCTTTTGTCACCGCATTCGAAAAGTCGAACGAATTGGTACCGGTTGTAATCGAAATAGCTATATTACTCCAGGTTTGAATTGCACTTCTATGCTTAACTGCTATAAAATAGGAACCTATGTAACTCGCATTGAAAGTACAATTTGCCGTACCATCAGTTTTTAGTACGGCTGTTGTTGATGCTATCAATTGAAATGTTGTTGCGTTTCGCAATTCTACTATAACGTCATCAACATCCGCAGTACTCGATCCTATTCCTTGGTTTGCTTTTACAGGTTTCATTAGATGTGTAACCGTGTCATAATAGCCTTCAATAAAGAGCTTCAAATTCATAGTTGTCGTTGGCGCAAGTAAATTTATTGAATAGTCTTCAACTTGTCCAAATGAAAATGTCTCACAAGCTGTTGGAATACCATTATACTTTAAAGAAACACGCATTCTCGTTGTTCCAATGGTCGCCGTTAATGGAATTGTAAATGTGCCACTAATTGGAGTTGAAGTTGTGGCGGCTTGTGTAAATACTGTTTCCCCACTATCAAGGAAATCTCCATCTCTATTGTAGTCTATAAATACTGAATAGCCTTCAGGATAAACTGTACCCGTCCATGTTGGTGTGATCGTAATAGTCTGTGTAGTTCCTAGGGCTAAACTTGTCGATATGTTAGTAAAATCTGTATATCCTGAACCTCCAGTTGAAGTATTATTGATTGTTCCCAATGTAACGTTTCCTATTAATTCATCGGCTACACTGTTACCCTGAGATACACAGTAGGCAGGTAAAGTTGTAATTGTAACTGGATTACTAGGAATAGACGAGTTACCAGAAGCATCTTTGGCTATTACAGTAAATGTAAATGATGTTAAAGCTGATAAACCTGTTACCAAATAAGTAGTTGCAGATGTATTTATTACAAAAGTCGCTCCTCTGTATACGTCATAACTAGTAACTCCAACATTATCAGTTGCTCCTGACCAAGTAAGTGACGTGGTTGTAGTTGTGGTTAATGATGCTGATAAAGTTGGTGGTGTTGGTGCAATTAAATCGGGAGGTAGCGTAGTTATAGTTACTATATTACTTGGTACTGATACATTACCATTGGCATCTTTAGCTCTTATAGTGAATGAATGCACTGTCGAAGACGACAATCCTGTAGCTGTAAAATTAGTTGAAGATGTTGTACCAATTAAAATAGCGCCACGATACACATCATATTCTGTAACTCCAATATTATCGGTTGCTCCAGTCCAAGAAAGATTGGTTGAAAATGAAGTAGTGCCAGAAGCTGTTAATATTGGCGGTGAAGGTGGTATTGCATCGGCGACAAAAGGTGTAATCGTAAAATTGGTATTGGAAACATCATAAAATAAATGATTTGATCCAGCAATCATAATACGATTTGTTGAGCCGGGCGTATTCGGAATTGTAACTACTTGTGATCCATCATTTGGTGTTTCTGCCAATAAAGTGGTAGTGAAAGTTAGGCCACCATTTGTCGATAAAAGAATATCTACATTAGCACAATTAATTCCATTTGCTGTTGTACCTGCAACATCCCAAGTTATAGTTTGATTTACATTTCCCATAATTGAAACAGCAGTATTTGGACTAGTCACTAAAAAAGGGCCCACATTAGCAACAGTTAGCACCATATCGTCTCTTTTGGTTTGTCCACCATTTGGAGTTCTATTGTCTCGTATTGTTAAAGCAAAATTCATAGTTCGAGCAACAGTTGGTACTACTTCCCAAGTTGGATTCAAAACATTTGCAACAACACTTGCCAAAGGTGGCATGTATCTGTTTGGTGAGCTTGTTGGTGCAATAGATCTAAAATTCGGACCAGTTGTAGCCGTTTGCGTTGGTGGTTGGGTACTCGTTTGATTGTTAGTTTGCTCCCAACAATAAGTTAGAGCATCTCCATTGGCATCAGAACCAGTTCCCTTTAAAATAAAAGCCGTTCCTTTTGGAATCGTAAAGTCAATTCCTGCATTTGCAATTGGAGCAATATTCCCATTAGCAGTTGCAACAGCGCATGTTCCTCCTGTTCCTGCAATAAATGCAATCATCTCATTAATACTAACAGTATGAAAATAAGCATCTGAATTACTTTGAACATTTGGTGCACAAATTCCCGCATACCCCATTATTGTTGAAGCACTCCCAGGTTCTATTGCAGTAGTCGCATTTCGGTTACACGCATTATTTTGTGTATGATTTCCTCCCCACTGGTGACCCATT
>CALPOS020000228.1 GCA_943325255.2 Sphingobacterium thalpophilum | reverse complement strand
CCAAGAGCGCAGGCAGAAACGCCAGCGACGAAGTCTAGATATTTTTTATTGTTGGTGTCGTATATGTATGAACCAACCGCATACGAAACTTCCATTCCTAGAGGATAGGGAGACGTTTGGGCTTGGTATTTTAGGAAATCGGTGTTCAATATTTTTGTTTTTACCGCAAAGTTCGTAAAGGTTTTCGCAAAGTTCGCAAGCGATTTTATTTAACTACAGGTTTGTCAGTTGGGTTATTTTTGTCATAATCCAAAGTTTCTTTTCTGACTTTCATCGGGACATTTTCCTTGGCCAATTCTGCTTTACTGTCTTTGATGATTTTGTCATTCATTTCGTTTTCTTCGGGCGGAAAAATGTCGTCTTTGCTTTTGATCCGTTCCTCTTCACGCCAAATAAATCCCCGGAGTTTACGCGCGTTTTCGGGCAAGTCTTTCTCAGGATAAATATCGCCATCAACATTGGTGAAGAACGTCATACTGTCAATTTGATTTCCTTCTAAAGTCAAATTAATTTTACTACTGACGTTCTTATTGATACCGATAAGTTCTTTGGCGTCATTTCTCATGAAATAGATGACTTCGGTATTTTTGATAATGTCTGCTTCGTAGAGCTTATTATCTCGAAACTTGCCATAGAGATTGAGTCCTTTTACTTGATTAAATCCAGTTCCGAGAGAATCTTTTGAGACGATAAAGGCATTATTGAGGACTTTCAGCGAGTCAAGTTTTTGGGTGCTATCATTTCCAATGAGATGCATCACATCACCTGTCATTTGATTTTCGAAATTCCAAAGAATGGGTTTTCCGACCAGCTGCGTGATGTTGGTTATTTGACTAGAATGAATCGAGTCACACTTGCCGCTCATATCGGTTTTGAATATTCGAGCATTGTTGTACGCTCTGATAATTCGCTCCTTTGGTTTCCCTGTAATTAGCAACTTTTTGCCATGAATGTAAACAGAATCTTTATCGACTAGATTGATGGCAACTGCTCTTCGCGTCACAAACATAGAGTCTTTCTTTTTGAACACTTCGGCGTAATGGCCTTTGATAATTCCTTTATTAATGGTGTCGGTAATTTTGACATTGTTCGTGGCGGAAGCAAATTCGTTATTTCTATTATAAAAAAGACTGTCGCCTTCTATGAGTCGATCTTTGTACTTGATGTACGATTTCCGCAAGAAATGCCCAATATTTTTCTTACTGTCATAGAATCCTTTTTCGGTGTAGATGAAATTCTCTTTGCTATTAATTGTTGATGGTCCGAACAAATAAGAATGTCCCGAATTATTGTAGTAGTCTAAGTGATTTGATTTGACAACATATTTGGGATTCGTAATGGTAACGGCGGTTAAGAATTGAAATTTCTTTTCGTTGGCATAGTATTTACCAGATTTACTTTTAAGCACATTGTCCTTATTCGTAATCGTTCCGTAAGTGTTGTATGACGCTTGTTGCGTATTTCGATCAAAGTTTAGCGTATCAGTAGCCAAAGTCATTTCGGGCGAACGCATTACTACATTTCCAGTGGCGTAGGCTTGTTTCACATTTCCGCTATATTCCGCGTACTTGCTATTCATAAATAGCGTATCGCCCTGAATCATTCGTACATCTCCAAAAGCTTTTACATAGTTTTCTTTTTGGAAATAGTATGCTTTGTTGCAGAACAGTCGAACGCCATCGTGAATGATTCTCACATTTCCCGTAAGTAAAAATGCGTCGGGAATCTCTATTTGATTGACGTCTGCAAAATCAGAATATTCAATAATAATTTTTTTCGGCTCTTGAGCAACAACACATGGTAGTCCAAGAAAAAGAAATAAGTAGAGAAGTAAATAAGGTGCGTTCTTCAACAGTTTTAATTTTCGTCAAATTTATGAAAAAGCCCGCAACGAAAACGGTTATTAAGAATTATTTATTAGAAGATTGGAAGTGTGCATCTAATTTTTATATTTGTAAATCGGTCTTTAAAAATAAAGAAAAAATGAAAAAAGTCTTATTGCTCGCGTTGATAGGTTTTACCGTATCTACGAATGCTCAAAATAAAAAGGATAAAGCCATGCCAACAAAGAAAACGGAAGTAGTTTCAAAAAAGAGTGCAACTCCAATTGAAAGAAAAGCAGTCGTATACCAAGTGTTTACACGCTTGTTTGGAAACAAGAACACTACTAATGCACCTTGGGGAACTATTGAAAAAAATGGTGTGGGGAAATTTAATGATTTTACGGATAAAGCATTGCAAGAAATCAAAAATCTTGGTGTAACGCACATTTGGTATACTGGTGTACCGCATCATGCTTTGGTGAATGATTACACCAAATATGGCATTTCGAATGATGATCCAGAAGTGGTTAAAGGTCGCGCAGGTTCGCCATACGCAGTAAAAGATTATTACAATGTAAATCCTGATTTGGCGGTAAATCCCGCGAATCGCTTGCAAGAATTTGAAGCGTTAATTGCACGAACGCATAAAAATGGACTGAAATTATTAATCGACATTGTCCCGAATCATGTGGCGAGAAAATATGAAGGCAAATCGAATCCAAAAGGAGTTCGTGATTTTGGCGCCGATGATAATGTCAATGTGGAATACGCTAGAAATAATAACTTCTACTATATTCCTGAGCAACCATTTGAGGTGCCAACTTCAGATACGTACAAACCTTTGAATGGAGAAAAAAATCCATTGATAGACGGTTCATTTAAAGAGTATCCAGCAAAATGGACTGGTAATGGGACACGATTGCCAAGACCGGATATCAACGATTGGTATGAAACAGTCAAAATTAACTACGGAATCCGACCTGATGGTTCAAAGGATTTCCCTGAATTACCAGTAGGATTTGACAACAAATCATACCAAGAGCATTATGCTTTTTGGGTAAATAAAGATGTCCCAAGTTCATGGAAAAAATTCAGAGACATCGCTTTATATTGGACTGCAAAAGGTGTTGATGGATTTCGTTACGATATGGCAGAAATGGTACCTTATGAGTTTTGGAGTTATATGAACTCGTCCATTAAAATGAAAAATCCAAATGCGTTTTTATTGGCTGAAGTATATAATCCGAATGAATATCGAAATTACATCAAGTTAGGAAAAATGGATTATTTGTATGATAAAGTGGACTTATACGATCACTTAAAACAAGTAATTCAAGGGAAATCGTTACCAGATCCTATTTCGGAAATTCAAGCAAAATATGCGGATATTGAGCATCATATGTTGCATTTTTTAGACAATCATGATGAGCAGAGATTGGCAAGCAAAGACTTCGCGGGAACGCCTGAAAAAGGGAAACCTTTGATGGTAGTTTCTGCAACATTGAGCTCTTCGCCAACCATGATTTATTTCGGACAAGAAGTGGGTGAACCTGGCAATGAAGACGGTGGATTTGGGAAGCCAACACGAACATCTATTTTTGACTATGTTGGAGTTCCAAGTCACCAACGTTGGATGAACGATGGTCTTTTTGATGGTGGGAAGTTAACTGAATCTGAAAAACAATTGCGAGATTTCTATTCTAGATTATTTAATTTCTCAATTAATAGTTCGGCTTTGATGGGCAAGTTTCAAGAAATACAGACTGTCAATAGAAATACACCAATTATTAACTCTGGTAGTGTTGAAGCAAGTGCTGTGGCTCTTGAAT
>CALPOS020000227.1 GCA_943325255.2 Sphingobacterium thalpophilum | reverse complement strand
CGTTATGAGTTTAACCGACAACCAACAACCGACAACCGACAACTAATAAAATGAACCTAAAAAAAATAAACCCCAACCTCCAACAAGCGCTGATTGAATCGGGCTTAAAAGAAGCTAATCCCATTCAACAAGACACCTTTTCTACTTTGAAAAGTGGCGCCGATTGCGTTATTATTGCGCCCGCGAGTAGCGGAAAATCGACTACGATTGTACTGAATGTTATCCAACAACTGGTTGCCGAAGGAGAAGAATCGCCTCGAGCCTTGATTATCGTAGAAGACAAAGCCAAAGTCCTCGCCATGGAAGAACTATTTGAACAGTTCGGAAAATATACCAATCTACGCGTTTACGGTGTACATGACAAAGGCGATTTGGAATACGACAAGAATTACATCTCCACAGGAATCGATGTACTCATCGGAACGCCCAACAGATTGAATGAAATGTTTACGACGGCTGGCTACAACGTCAATCGATTGAAGATGTTTATTTTGGATGATGCCGAACCGATTTTGAAATTGCGGCATGAAACCAAAATTATGCGAATTTCAAATAGTATCACCAAGACACAGCGAATTATCTTTTCAGAAGTGCTGACCGAACGCACAGAAATACTCGCAGAAAAGATGCTAACCGAGCCGATTTGGTTTGAATTAGAAGACGAAGAATAAAATCCATCAACCTACAACTAATCACTAACAACGCTATCCATGGGATTAATGAAAGTATTTTCAGGCAACGAAATTCTGGCGCTCGCCTTACAAGAAAAAATAGAATCAATAGGCGTGAATACTGTCATTCGCAACAATAACCAATCGAATGTATTACCGTCGTTGTCGAATACCAAACCCGTTGAATTATTTATTAAAGAAATTGATTTTGGTAAAGCGAATTCGGTGATAGAGGAATTTCGGTTGAGCATTTAAAATAGATTCTAAGACTTTCAGACTTCAAGACTTTAGGACGGCAAGATTGCAGGACTGTAAGATTCTCAGAGTGCTAGAAAGAATCTCAAATTCTTTAATTCATAAAATTTGATAATCCAACAATCTCATTATCTTTGCGCCTTTAAAAATAGAATGTAAAACTGTAAGATTTCAATGCTTTAAGACAGTATCTGATAATCCTAAAATCGTACAGTCTTATAATCTTATAATCTTATAATCTTAAAATCTTAAAATCTTACGATCCAACAATCTAATGATCACAGTAAACGATATCTCCGTGCAATTTGGCGGAACCACATTATTTAGCGACGTTTCTTTTGCTATCAATGAAAATGACAAAATCGCCTTGATGGGTAAAAATGGCGCGGGTAAGTCGACGCTTCTCAAAATAATTGCGGGACAAAGCAAACCGTCAACCGGAAATATTTCGGCACCCAAAGAAGCGGTAATCGCTTACTTGCCGCAACATTTACTGACGACAGATACGGCAACCGTGGTTGAGGAAACTTCGAAAGCCTTTGGAGAAGTGTTTAGAATGAAAGCCGAGATGGATGCCATCAACGAGCAGCTAACGATTCGCACCGATTACGAAAGTGATGAATATATGAAACTCATCGAGCAAGTTTCGGATTTGAGTGAAAAGTACTATGCGATTGAGGAAGTCAATTATGAAGCGGAAGTAGAGAAGATATTGATTGGTTTGGGATTTGTGCGTGACGATTTTTCGCGTCCAACGTCAGAATTTTCGGGAGGTTGGAGAATGCGCATCGAATTAGCAAAGATTCTTCTCCAAAAACCCGATTTGATTTTACTCGATGAGCCCACGAATCACATGGATATCGAAAGTATTCAGTGGTTGGAAGATTTCTTAATCAATTCCGCAAAAGCAGTCGTGGTAATTTCCCACGATAGAGCGTTTGTCGATAACATCACCAACCGTACGATTGAAGTTACGATGGGACGGATTTACGATTACAAAGCGAAGTATTCACATTATTTGGAATTGCGAAAAGACCGCCGCATTCATCAGCAGAAAGCGTATGATGAGCAACAAAAAATGATTGCGGACAATCAGGAGTTTATCGACCGATTTAAAGGTACTTTTTCAAAAACCTTGTCCGTACAATCGCGGGTAAAAATGTTGGAGAAAATTGTACCTGTGCAGATTGATGAGATTGATACTTCGGCCTTGCGTATCAAATTCCCACCCTCTGTTCGTTCGGGTCAATATCCTGTTATCGTAAAGGAACTTTCTAAATCCTACGGAGATCACGTGGTTTTTAAAGACGCGAATATTGTCATTGAGCGTGGACAAAAAGTGGCTTTTGTAGGTAAAAATGGAGAAGGAAAATCGACGATGATCAAGGCGATTATGAAAGAAATCGGTATTGATGCTGGTGCTGTAGAAATCGGTCACAATGCACAAATCGGTTATTTCGCTCAAAACCAAGCGTCGTTGTTGGATGAGAATTCGACTATTTTTGAAACGATAGATGATGTGGCGGTCGGCGAGGTGAGAACCAAAATTAAGGATTTACTTGGTGCTTTTATGTTTCATGGCGATGACGTTACTAAGAAAGTAAAAGTGCTTTCAGGTGGCGAAAAAACGCGACTGGCGATGATTAAATTGTTGCTAGAACCTGTTAATTTATTGATATTGGATGAGCCGTCGAATCACTTAGACATGAAATCCAAAGACATCATTAAGGATGCTTTGAAAGACTTTGATGGCACTTTGATTTTAGTTTCTCACGACCGTGATTTCTTGGACGGTTTGGCAACTAAAGTTTTTGAATTTGGGAACAAGCGTGTCAAAGAGCACTTTGAAGACATCGCTGGCTTCTTGGCGCATAAGAAAATGGAGAATCTTAGAGAGATTGAGAAGTAACAAACACTTTTTAATTATGGAATCGTTTACACTTGACGTCTTCGCCGTAGAATTTGTTGTCTCGCAAAGACGCGAAGGCGCAAAGTAAAGAAGCCGGCTATTTATTTATTACTAATTTATAAATATTCGATTGGAGTTCTTCGGTATCATTGTCTTCACAAAGCAAAAACTCAATTTGCGTTTTCGATTTTTTGGATAAGGTGAGTCCTTCAAATTTTTGTGTTTCGGTGATTTGGGTGGTAAATTCAACCGTCCACGTTTTTGGGTTGATGCTTCCAATCATGCTTCCTAAAACTTCACCATCTTTATAAGTTGATTTTGAATCCTCGGCAGACGCCAAGAAATAAATGGTATTATCGACCAACACCGCATCGGTAAAGGTGGCATCTACGGTCTTTAATTTCGGGAGTGTTATGGGTATGTAACGCGCCGTTTCCTTTTTGGTATTGTAAACAAAAATGCCGTTTTTGGCACCTTCGCCATTGCCACGTTGGAAAAGAATCAGCTCGTCTTTATAAAAAACAGCGCCTTCGATGTTCATGTCTTTGTCCGAAATCCCAGCATTTGATTTTAGTTTTTGATACAACAAAGTCAAATCCTTTTGTTCTGCCTTTTGATTTTTCGGATTGTAAATGAATTGTTGTTCACGTTTGGGTTTGGCACCTGAACCAAAAATGTATAGCTTGTTGCCTTTTTGCGTTAAGGATTCAAAATCTAACTTTTGCTTTTTGGGCATATTCTCCTGACTGTTGTCGAGCAGTTTGATTTTATTGATGGTACGATTCACGACAGAGTATTCGTATAAGAATGTGCTATTGTCTGAAATGATAAAGAGGGAATCGTTGTTTAAAATT
>CALPOS020000226.1 GCA_943325255.2 Sphingobacterium thalpophilum | reverse complement strand
GTCGGTTTGTTTCTCGGAAATGAAACTGAAGATCCAGAAGGAATTCACGATATTTTGTTGCCTAATAAATATGTTCCTAATCAATTTGAAGTTGGGGATGAATTGACTGTTTTTGTATATTTAGACCACGAAGAACGCCCGGTTGCTACTACTTTAGAACCTTACATTTTATTAAATGAATTTGCGCTTTTGCGGGTGAATTATGTAAATCAAGTGGGTGCTTTTATGGACTGGGGAATGGAAAAAGATATATTGGTTCCATTTAAAGAGCAAGCGCGTCCCATGGAAAAAGGAAAGCGCTACTTGGTTTATTTGTACATGGATGAGAAAACCAATCGATTGGTCGCATCGAGTAAAACCAATCAGTTTTTGAATAACGAAACGTTAACTGTTGATAATGGAGAGGAAGTAGATTTAATTGTATCGCACATTACCGAGATTGGAATCAATGTGATTATAAACGAACAGCACAAAGGCTTAGTGTACAAAGATGAAGTTTATGATGATGCCATTCGAACTGGCGATCGCATGCGAGGTTACATCAAGACCATTCGTCCCGACAACAAAATTGATGTTTCACTTCATAAATTAGGATATCAAAATATCGAACCCAATGCACAGAAAATTCTAGATGAACTCAAAGCTAGTAGAGGATTCTTGCGATTGAATGACAACAGTCATCCTGAAGACATTAAAACAGTTTTGAAAATGAGTAAGAAAACATTCAAAAAGGCGATTGGTTCGTTGTATAAAGACCGTAAAATCGAAATGAAAGATGATGGAATTTATCTTATTTCGGAATAAAATAGTAAAGCAAAAGTAACTTATTTGGCAACTTCAATTCCTGGATTGATCTTTAAAAGCTCTGTCAAGAAAATTTCCCGATGTACAGGAGAAACATATACATCTTCAATATTATTATAAGTAATAATAAAACCTTTGGTGTCAAGGGCAGGCTTCATGGTCACGGGAACATACAAACCTGAAAAGTATTTTATCTTTTTGATTTTTTGAATGTCAATTCTTCCACGGAATGGACCCGATCGATAGAGCAAAAAATGCTGTTTGATTACATATCGAGTATCTAATAATGTCCACAAAATCATCGCTATTACTAAGCCCAATATAACAATTGGCAAAAGTGTCACTAGTTCTTTGGTCATGCCAACATATAAAAGACCAACCATGATAATAACGATCGTCCACAAGATGGCAATCGTATAATTATTTTTGGAAGAAAGAAATCGATTCATAAACTCAATTTGAACGCTCAAAAATACTATTTTTTAACCGATTATTTAATTAATTTAATGTTAGTTAAATGTAAAAATGGTTTATTTTTACGCTAAATTAACACAATTGCACTTATGATTGATTGGAAAACAGTAAGAGAATTTGAAGATATAACATATAAGAAATCAAATGGTGTGGCACGAATTGCATTTAACAGACCAAATGTTCGTAATGCTTTTCGTCCGAAAACTACCTCTGAATTATATCAAGCTTTCTATGATGCACAAGAAGATACTTCTATTGGTGTAGTTTTGCTTTCCGCTGAAGGTCCATCTACAAAAGATGGCATCTACTCTTTTTGCAGTGGTGGCGATCAAAATGCGAGAGGGCATCAAGGTTATGTAGGTGATGACGGTCAACATCGACTCAATATTTTAGAAGTACAAAGGCTTATTAGATTTATGCCCAAGGTTGTTATTGCAGTGGTTCCTGGTTGGGCAGTTGGTGGTGGACACAGTTTACATGTGGTTTGCGATATGACCTTAGCAAGCAAAGAACACGCAATTTTCAAGCAAACTGATGCCGATGTGACGAGCTTTGACGGCGGTTATGGTTCTGCCTACCTTGCCAAAATGGTGGGACAGAAGAAGGCTCGGGAAATCTTTTTTTTAGGAAGAAACTATTCCGCACAAGAAGCATTTGAAATGGGAATGGTAAACGCTGTTGTTCCTCATGCAGAGTTAGAAGATACGGCCTATCAATGGGCGCAGGAAATATTAGAAAAATCTCCGACTTCTATTAAGATGCTTAAATTTGCTATGAATTTGACAGATGACGGAATGGTGGGTCAACAAGTATTTGCTGGTGAGGCGACTCGATTGGCCTATATGACCGAAGAAGCCAAAGAGGGAAGAAATGCTTTTCTGGAAAAAAGAAAACCAGATTTCGGGAAAAATAAATGGTTACCTTAATCAAATGCTATGGAGAACTTTACCAATGATATTCTAGATACCAAGCTACTTCCTCGCTTTGAAGAAGTCACTTTTTCTAAATTAGATGCTAATTATTGGAAAATCATTTGGATCGAATTGTTGATTGTATTTACAGTAATTTTCGTCGCTGCTGTTGTTGGCGTTTTTAATGACGAAAAACTGCATGAAAAAGCAATGATGATTTATGGATTGATTCCAGCTCTTTTCTTTATATTTCTTGGTTTACTTCGATTGGGATTTTTAAAAAAAGGCTTTGCATTCCGGCAACATGATGTGTTATTCACTTACGGTGTCATTGCAACAAAGACAATCATTATTCCTTACAATAGAATTCAACACGTTTCATTGCATGAAGGACTTTTATCACGCTATTTTGGATTGGCAAAAATTGAAATCTTTACCGCTGGAGGAAGTTCAAGTGATATTGAGATTCCTGGAATTTTAAAAAATGAAGCAGAGAGCATCAAGCAATTACTCATGGGCAAAATACAAAAAGCACTGTAATGGAAAGCCTTTTTGATAAACCGCAAAGACAATCGATTATTGGTGTTTTGGTCTTGTTTTTTGATACCTCTTACCAGTACGGGAAAGCTTTCGGACCACTGTTATTTATTTATGTTTTCAAATTTAAAGATTTCAATACACCGCTTTTAGTACTTATTTTATTCTGCTTAGTACTTGTTATCGGACTAATTGCATATTTGAAGTACCTCAATTTTACTTTTTATTTGGATCATGAGAAAAGCGAATTCATTATTCAAGAAGGAATTCTAAATAAATCAAATACTACGATTAAACTATATAAAATTCAAAAAGTTAACATTACTCAGAATCTGCTACAAAGAGCTATCAATGTGTACGCTTTAGAAGTTGATACAGCCGGCAGCAACGATAACGAAATCAAGATCAAAGCAATTTCCCATGAATTGGCGTTAGAACTTAAATCTGCCTTACTTAAAAATGTGATTGGAATTCCAAATACGCATTCAAACAAAATTGATCTTTCGGAAATTAATGCAATTGAGCAACCGTTTTTGAAAATTAGTCTGTTAAGCTTATTTAAAATGGGAATTACTTCAAATTATGTCAAGAGCTTTTCATTCCTTCTTCTTTTCTTCTTTACCATTCTAGATTATATGGAAAAAGTATTTGGGGAAGAAATCTACGCACAAGACATCGAGAACTATGTAAATTTTGAGCGGATGGTTCAAAGTATTTTTGTTTTATTATTAATTTTTATTGCGGTAGTGGTTTTGATCAATTTGGTCAGAATAATACTCAAGTATTTTGATTACACGATCAACAAACAAGAGGGATCATTGCTTATTTCATATGGAATCATAAATAAGTACAATACTATTTTAAAGCCAGAAAAAGTACAAATAACCTCGGTATCCCGAAACTACTTTCAGAAAAAACTAAATATTTTAGATATTAAAATCAAGCAAGCGGCACAAGTAGGGAGG